>NZ_JBFODS010000102.1:0-121920 GCF_040908445.1 Aeromonas sp. R10-2
CCTGATCCCATGCCGAACTCAGAAGTGAAACGCGGTAGCGCCGATGGTAGTGTGGCATTCGCCATGCGAGAGTAGGACACTGCCAGGCACCCAATACAAGAAACCCCGCTCATCGAGCGGGGTTTTTTATTGGCTGCAATTCAGTAAGTCGCCTGATAATTGACCCATCTTATCTCTTCTCCTCTGTTCTTATTGTTACTCGTCGCTGTTTTCTGGTTCCACAAATAGCCCGATGTTCCGCTTGGTACTCTTTCTTCGCTGAACCGCTGTCGCTTTTTTCGGTGGCTCTGGCGTCGTCATATCCCGTGCATCCCATGATCGCCTATACGTCATGATCTTTTGCTTGGGCTCTCTGCTTCCTGAGTTAGCTGCCCCCTCTTTTTAAGCCGCAACCCCATCGTCCCTGCTTTTCTATGACGGTGTTAACCGGCCCTGACTTTATTCCGAAGAGGGGTTATTGGCGGTAGCAACATGCAGGAGCCGTGGTCGCTGCGTTGGGTCGTTGTTGTTTGGGGTAATAAGGAATTGGGAAGGGATTCGCGCAGGAACGCAGAGGTTCGATGTTGATAGGTGATCTTGTGGCAGCTGTTGAGCCCACAGGTGAGAAGATCAAGAAAGGAGTTGAAGAAGACTAATGTGTTGAGCTCTATGAGGAGTGGCAAGTCGTAGGCAAATAAAAAGCCCACGCAACATGGTTGCATGGGCTCGGTATGAATGGCGGAGGAGGTGGGATTTGAACCCACGGATGGTCGCCCATCGCCGGTTTTCAAGACCGGTGCATTCAGCCGCTCTGCCACCCCTCCGCAGCAGTGCGGCGAATATTACCATGCTGATCCGGCTTGTAAATCCCCGTCCGGTTTGATTGCTGGTTAATTGCGCGAAATGACATGAAAAAGTGGCAGTCAGGGCGCATCAAGCGCTTTTTTGGCCAGATAACTTGACTTGAAAACAGACTCAACCACTATAGTGGCCTCTATCATATCCTCTGCAAGATAACGTTATGACTATTAAAAATGCCCTGTTTTGCGCGCTGGCTGGCGTGACCCTGCTGGCGACGCCGGTACATGCAAGCGAGCTGACCAAAAGCGATGTCGAGCAAATCGTTCGCGACTATCTGGTCAAGAATCCCGAGATCCTGGTCGAGATGTCCAATGCCCTGCGTGCCAAGCAGGAGAGCCAGCAGGCCGAGAGTGACAAGGCGCTGATCAAGGCTCACTCCAAGCAGCTTTATGCCAATCAGGATCCCGAGATGGGGAATCCGAAGGCATCTCTGACCATTGTGGAGTTTTTCGATTACAACTGCGGTTACTGCAAGCGTGCCCATCCGCTGGTCAAGCAGCTGATGGCGGAAGATAAAGACATCCGGTACATCTACAAGCAGTTCCCCATTCTGAGCGAGTCCTCCTACTTCGCAGCCCGTGCTGCGCTGGCGGTCCAGCTGGGTCAGCCTGACAAGTACCAGGCGTTCCACGAGAAGCTCTATACCCATCAGGGCCCGCTCGCTGATGAAGCACAGGTCAAGCAGTTGGCTGTGGCGGCCGGTGTGGACTGGAGCAAGGTGGAGGCCAAGATCAAGGATGGCAGCA
The DNA here is from genome assembly GCF_040908445.1 of Aeromonas sp. R10-2. Taxonomy (NCBI): domain Bacteria; kingdom Pseudomonadati; phylum Pseudomonadota; class Gammaproteobacteria; order Aeromonadales; family Aeromonadaceae; genus Aeromonas; species Aeromonas sp. R10-2. The sequence goes on from NZ_JBFODS010000102.1 coordinate 1,587, forward strand.
TTGACCAGAACCTCGGTACCAACCGTGCGCTGGCTGAAGCGCTCGGTATTTCCGGCACTCCCGCCTTTATCATCGGTGATCAGATCCTGCGCGGTGCCCCCCGTGATCTGGCCAGCCTGAAGGGATTTATCAAGGACGTGCGTGCCGGCAAGAGCATTCAATAAGCGGTTGTCATGGTCGAGGGCCCAGCGCCCCGGCCAGATACAGAAAGAGGGTCGGTATCACTACCGGCCCTCTTTTTTATTATGTCCTTTGGCACAAGTGGTCGTCGCGAAAGGACCATAACAACGTGCTCAGGACCCGGCCTGTTGGCCTCAGTAACAAGTATTAGCAGAGTCGTTCGGAGTCGATTGATAAATATTTCGCCTCGCAGAGGTGTGTCATGAGCATTGCTTAATTCCGGTCAAGATTTTTTCTGCTGCTTGCCTTAGAATCGCCGCCCGTTGCAGGAGAAACCCCTATGTTAGTTGATATTTTACGGCTGGTTTTTATAGCTGGAGGCCTCGTATTCATCTTTATGCTGGTGCAAGCCTGCTGGCGGAAGAAGCAGAGTGGATCCTTTGAGGCGACCCCCTTCTGGCCGGTGGCGTTGATCGGTGGGGTTGCCAACTTTCTCGATACCCTGGGGGTGGGCAGCTTTGCGGTAAAGACCGCCTGTTACAAGCAGTTCAAGCTGATCGATGATCGGGTGCTGCCGGGTACCCTAAATGGGCAGTGCGTGCTGCCGACCGTGACTCAGTCGCTGATCTTCGTCGGCGCAGTCGCAGTGGAGCCGCTGACGCTGATCAGCATGATGATGGCCGCCGCAGCTGGCGCAGCCTGGGGCGCTCGTCATGTGGCCTCGTTTGATCGGCAGACCATCCGGTTGGTGATGGCCATCTCCTTGCTGGTCGTCGCAGGGCTTATCTTTGCCGGTCTGCTGGGTCTTTTCCCTGTAGGCGGCGATGCGATGGGGCTCAGCGGCTACAAGTTGGCGATCGCCCTGCTCGGCAACTTCATCTTCGGAGTGCTGATGAATGTCGGTATCGGCCTGTTTGCTCCCTGCATGACGCTGGTTTATCTGCTGGGGATGAATCCGCTGGCGGCGTTTCCCATCATGATGGGCTCCACCGCCGTGCTTAGCGTTTTCTCCGCAGGCACCTTTATCCGCAAAGGGGCGTTTGATGCCAAGGCGGTGCTGGCGGTAGCCATCTTCGGTCCCATCGGTGTGGTGCTGGCAGCCATGCTGGTCAAATCCATGGATATGGCGATGCTGAAGTGGCTGGTTGCCTTTATCGTCATCTATACCTCCTGGACCATGTACGCCTCCTGGCGGGCGGCGCGTCGCTCCCCTGTGCAGCTGACGGTGGAGAGCGCAGGCTAGCCTGTACCAGTGCCGCTTCGGCCTTGGCCCCCAGAAAGACATAGAGGCCCAGCGCCAGCAGCAAACCCACCGCGCACCCCATCACTCCGACCGCAGGCCAGAGCAGCTCGCTCTGGCCGAGCGAGCCTTTGAACAGCAGCAACAGTCCCTCGATGGAGACCGCGATCAGGATGGCGGCGATAAAGCGGGTGATGGTGCGACGAATGGCGCTGTGGCGGAAGATATCCTTATGCAGCAGTACCTCCTCTTCCAGAATGGTCTTGCCCAGATCGAACACCGCCAGTGCCAGCGTCAGGAAGATGATGGCGCTAAAGGCGCCGAGCTGGTTCTGCTGCTCGCCGCACAATAGCTGGTAGAGCTGCTCCAGCCCGTGCCAGATGAGCGTCGCGACGATGAGAAACAGCGCCATGCTGAGCACCACATAGACCGCCTTGAACCAGGGCATGGCGCGGCGGCGCTCCCTGTCTCCCATCAACCAGCCAATCAGCTGATTCAGACAGACGGTGATCTCCCGTCCTTGCCCCTGCACGATAAGGTGCAACCGGTTATGGGCGGCCGGTGCCGCAGGCTGGATGCACATCGGCCCCTGATAATGGTCAATGCTGACGACAAAGGGATACCCCTTGAGCGAGACAAGGGGGGCGCTGAGCAGCCCCTGCAGTAGCGGGGTCAACTCCTCCTGATACTCCTGATAGCGCCGCAGCACATCGATGGGGCTCATCTCTGCCATATGGACCTCGGTGACGTGGGCTCTTGTGGTGAATGTGCAAATAGTGGGCCTACTTTATGACAGGGATGGCAGGGCAAGTTGCACCAGAGGATGACAAAACGACGGATGACGAGGGGGAATGCACCAGAACTGGGCGTATCGATGCCCTGTCTGGTGATCGCTGCACAGCAATAGATAAGGGCCCATGACGGGCCCTTCTGCGACAACCTGCGGCGATTTAGCCAGCCAGCTTGGCGAAGCTGCGCTCGGCGGCAGCCAGGGTATGTTCGATCTCCTTGTCGCCGTGAGCCAGAGACAGGAAGCCCGCCTCGTAGGCGCTCGGCGCCAGATAGACGCCCTCTTCCAGCATCAGATGGTAGAAGCGCTTGAAGCGCTCCATGTCGCAGCGGGTCACCTGCTCGTAGCGGGTGATCTCTGGCTCTTCGGTGAAGAAGAAGCCGAACATGCCGCCCACGTAGTTGATGGCGAGCGGGATGCCGTGCTTGGCGGCGGCGGCTTTGAGCCCTTCGGCGACCCGGGCGGTCTTGTCGCTCAGCTGTTCATAGAGGCCCGGCTCCAGCAGCAGATCCAGCATGGTGAGGCCGGCGGCCATGGCCACCGGGTTGCCGGAGAGAGTGCCTGCCTGATAGACCGGGCCGGTCGGAGCGATGTGCTGCATCACCTTCTTCTTGCCGCCGAAGGCGCCCACCGGCATGCCGGCACCGATGATCTTGCCGAGGGTGGTGAGATCCGGGTCGATGTTGTAGTGGCCTTGGGCGCCGCGCAGGGAGACGCGAAAACCTGTCATCACCTCGTCCAGGATCAGCAGGGCGCCGAACTCGTCACAGATGGTGCGTAGCCCTTCCAGGAAACCGGGCACCGGCGGGATGCAGTTCATGTTGCCGGCCACCGGCTCGACGATGATGCAGGCGATCTCGCTGCCGTATTGGCTGAAGGCTTCGCGCACCGAGTCCAGATCGTTGAACACGCAGGTGAGGGTGTGCTTGGCAAAGTCGGCCGGCACGCCCGGGCTGTTGGGTTGACCCAGGGTCAGGGCGCCGGAGCCGGCCTTGACCAGCAGGGAGTCGGCGTGGCCGTGGTAGCAGCCTTCGAATTTGACGATCTTGTCGCGGCCGGTGTAGCCGCGGGCCAGCCGGATGGCGCTCATGGTCGCCTCGGTGCCGGAGTTGACCATCCGCACCTGCTCCATGGAGGGGACGATCTGGCGTACCTTCTCGGCCATCAGCACTTCGATCTCGGTGGGGGCGCCGTAGCTCAGTCCTTTCTCGACGGCCTTGATGACGGCAGCCTTGATGGCCGGGTGGTTGTGACCCAGCAGCATGGGGCCCCAAGAACCGATGTAATCCACGTAGGCCTGGCCGTCCACGTCATAGAGGTAGGCGCCATCGGCGTGATCGATGAAGCGGGGTGTGCCGCCGACCCCATTGAAGGCGCGGACCGGTGAGTTGACGCCGCCCGGAATGGTCTGGCGGGCCTGTTCAAACAGCTGATCTGATTTTGACATGGATCATCCTTAATGGGATTTTGGTCGTCACACAAGGGATTGCAGCCGATTGAGACTCGGCAGGTCGGAGCATCAGGAGTATGCTTTGCGCTCTCGCCACCCGGACTCTCGGTCTGCTCCCGTGACAAAAATTTAACGGGCCGACTATAGCAGAAAGCCCCAGCCCTGGGCAGCCGAGCAACGCGCCGGGTGATCCTGATCTCAGCTAGCTGACGATATGGTTTTTCCAAGTTGGTGTAACAAGATGGCGCAACAAGCTCTCTCCTCTGAAGCCGATACCTCTGCGCGGGGGCCGCTTTCCCGCATTATCCGGCAAGACAAGATGCCCTTGCTGGTTCTGTTGCTGGCGGCGCTGGTCGGCACCCTGGCCGGACTGGTGTGCGGCCTGTTCGAATCGGGAGTCCACTGGCTGGCAGAGCAACGCATTGCCTTGCTGGCCGACCGTCCCTGGTGGCAGCTCGGTCTGCTCGGCTTTGGCTTCAGCGCCTTGCTGGGATTTGTCGGCTACTTCCTCACTCATACCTTTGCCTCGGAAGCGGGCGGTTCCGGCATTCCCGAGATCGAGGGGGCGATGGATGATCTGCGCCCGGTGCGGTGGTGGCGGGTGTTGCCGGTCAAGTTCTTCGGTGGCATCTGCACCCTGAGCTCCGGTATGGTGCTGGGGCGGGAGGGACCTTCGGTACAGATCGGCGGCAACCTCGGCAAGATGGTGGCGGATATCTTCCGGCTGCCCAAGGAACATGGCCATGCCCTGTTGGCCGCCGGTGCGGCGGGCGGTCTGGCTGCTGCCTTCAATGCGCCGCTGGCGGGCATCCTGTTCGTGATGGAGGAGATGCGACCGCAATTCCGCTACTCCTTTCTGGCCATCAAGGCGGTGGGGATCTCCGCCATCATGGCGACCCTGATGTTGCAGAACATGAAAGGGCAGGGAGCGGTGATCACCTTGCCCCACTACGATGCGCCAGCCCTCAAGGCGCTCTGGCTGTTCCTCTTTATGGGGGCCACTTTCGGGGTGCTCGGTTTTGTCTTCAACAAGTTGGTGCTGGCCTGTCAGGATGGCTATCTGGCGTTGCATCAGAACAAGCGCCACCGTTTCGTGGCCATCGGCATGCTGGTCGCCGGGACCTTTGGGGTGCTGTCGCTGTTTGCCCCCTCGGTGACGGGGGGCGGCACCGAGCTTATTCCCCATCTGATGGGGGATGAGTATGCGATGGCGAGCCTGTTCCTCATCTTCTCGGTGCGGCTGGTCGCGACCCTCATCTGCTTCTGTTCCGGTGCCCCGGGCGGGGTGTTTGCGCCGACCCTGGCGTTGGGCACTCTGTTTGGCGTGGTGTTCGGCCATCTGTTTCATGCGGCGTTTCCGGAGCTTGGCATCGAGCCCGGCGCCTTTGCCATCGCCGGAATGGGGGCGCTGTTTGCTGCCACAGTGCGTGCTCCCATCACGGGCATCGTGCTGGTCACCGAGATGACCGACAACTATCAGCTGATCCTGCCGATGATGATCACCACAGTCGGTGCGACTCTGGTTGCCCAGTGGCTGGGTGGCCGACCGATCTATTCCCAGATCCTAGAGCGAACTTTACGGCTCGCCGCGCGTCAAAAGCGGGGTGATGGCAGCGCCACGGCCAGTTAATTTTTCCCTTTATCGCCAGTGACCCCGGTCCGGGCGGTATAGTGAAGGGAGAGGCGCTGCCGTAAATGGCGTGATAACGGGATGAGGGGCTATGTCCAATCTATTGAAGTTATTGGTCGTGTTAGCCGTTGGCGGGCTCATCGGTTACTTTGTCGGTAACCGCCAGGAGCTGGCCCAGAGCAGCCTGTTGGTGGTGCAGCAGGAGACGCTGGATCGTCAGGGCAAGGCCATCGGCCAGCTCAAGACCGAATTGGGGGTGAAAGATACCCGGCTGGCGACCCAAAAAGCGGCCTTCGAGCAGTTGCAGACCACCTTGAAGAGTCAGGAGGCGCAGGTGCAGGAGCTCAAGCGCCAGCTGGCCTTTTTCGAGCGGATCATGCGCCCCACCGGCGAACAGGTGGGGGTGGTGATCGATAACCTGACCTTGCAGGAGACCAGCATTCCCGGTCGCTACCACTATCGTCTCGCCCTGACCCAGCCCGCCAAAAAGCGGGAGCTGTTTCGTGGTCAGGTGCAGATCCGGGTTGAGGGGAGCCTGGCTGATAAGCCGAAGACGCTGACCGGTCGCGATCTCGGAATGAAGGTGAGCGAGTGGCGTTATGCCCTGCGTTATTTCCAGCTGCTGGAAGGGAATTGGCAGTTGCCGGAAGGCTTTGTGCCGGATCGGATCCGTGTCACCATCAACAAGGATGGCAGGCAACCAGCGCAAGAGCTGCTGGTTGAGTGGGGCGAGGTGATCAAGCCGCTGGTCGCCACACCGCCTGCTCCGGTTCCCGCGGCCGGTTAAACGTGGTGAATACTTGAACTGAATGGTCGGGTATTGGATAATTTCGCGGTTTCCATGTTTGTGGATCTAATGGTTGTGAGGTCAGTAATGAGTGCAGTAGCAGAAGCCCCGCTGCCCATCCAGATGACGGATGCGGCGGCCAACAAGGTGAAGAACCTGATCACCGAGGAAGAGAATCCCGAGCTGAAGCTGCGGGTATACATCACGGGTGGGGGCTGCTCCGGTTTCCAGTATGGCTTTACCTTTGATGAGAAGATCAACGACGGGGACACCGTAGTCGAGAAGAATGGCGTCACCATGGTGATCGATCCCATGAGCCTGCAATATCTGGTAGGCGGCAGTGTGGATTACACCGAGGGTCTGGAAGGTTCACGCTTTACCGTGACCAACCCCAATGCCACCACGACCTGTGGCTGTGGCTCCAGCTTCTCCATCTGATCGGCGTATCGGTCTGATGAAACGGCTCTCGGCAACGAGGGCTGTTTTTGTTTGTGGTGATCAGTGTGCTCCATCAAACAGCATTTCTCTGAAACAACAAAGGCGCCTTGATGGCGCCTTTGTTGTTTGCAGGATGGCTTAGCGGGAGCTTGCCGCCGCGACCAGCGGGATCCGGTTCACCGCCTTGCCCATGTAGGCGAGGGTGATGGTCACAATGATGCAGGTGAAGCTCAGCCACATGTAGGGGAGGTAGTCGAGGGTGGCCACTCCCAGTACCCCGGCCATGAAGATGCCATTGTCGCTCCAGGGCACCATGCCGCAGGTGAGGGTGCCGCCAAACTCGGCGTTGCGAGAGAGGTTCTTGCGCGCCAGTCCCAGTCGGTCGTAGTTCTTGGCCATGATCTTGGGGGTCAGGATCAGCGACACATACATGGCTGAGCCGAACACGTTGGCCAGAAACGCGGTGCCGATGGTGTGGCTGGTCAGGCTGCCGACGCTATTGATGCGCTTCTCGAAGGCGCTGGCGATCACTTCCAGAATGCCAACCTTCTCCAGCAGGCCGCCAAACCCGAGACCGAAGATGATGACCGCGACCGAGCCCAGCATGGACTCCATGCCGCCGCGACCGAGAATGTTGTCGATAAAATCGATGCCGGAGGTGATGGCAAACGGACTATAAGCTGAGTGCATCGCTTTGACCGGATCCATGCCCTGGAAGGCGATGGCCCAGATCAGGCCCAGCAGGGCGCCGAAGCTGATCACCGGGAAGGCGGGCTTGCGGTTGGCCAGCAGACCCAGCACCAGCACCACGGGGACTATGGCCAGCGGGGTGATGTTGAACTGGTTGTCGAGAGCCTCCATCACCAGATTGACCTGCTCCAGGCTGACATTACCCGAATACTGCATGCCCACCACGGTGAACAGCACGGCGGTGATGACATAGGAGAGCAGGCTGATAGGCAGCATCCCCTTGATATGCTCCACCACGTCGACGTTGGACATGGTCGAAGCCAGCACTACTGAGTCGGAGAGCGGAGAGAGCTTGTCACCAAAATAGACGCCGGAGAGCACGGCACCGGCTACCAGCGGCGCAGGCACGCCGAGGCTGTGGCCGATCCCCATCATGGCGATACCGGCGGTGGCGGCAGAGCCCCAGGAGGTGCCGGTGGCCAGCGAGGTCAGGGAGCAGATGATCAGGGTCGCCAGCAGGAAGATGGACGGGTGAATCACCTTGAGGCCGAAGTAGATGATGCTGGGGACTATGCCACCGGCAATCCAGGTGCCGACCAGAGCACCGACGGAGACCAGGATCAGGATGGCCCCCATTCCCTTGGCAACGCCGTCAACGGCTGCCTGTTCCAGGGATTTGTAATCGTGGCCGAGTTTGATGCCAAGCCCCATAATGACGAACCAGGCGATGAACAACGCCAGCTGGATCGGCAGATCGAGCACGCTGGTGAACGAGAATGCCAGGGCCAGGAAAATGGCCAGACAGGCAAACACCTGTGCCATGCCCGGTAGTCGGATGTGGTTTTGTTGGTTTTGCATAGATACTTCCTAAACTCTTGCTCGCCAAGGTCACTCCCTCTCGTCCTGTGGATACATCGATCCCGAGGAGGCAACCCAAAAAGAGGCCGCAATCTACCACAAACCCGGCGGGTTAAAGCCCCATCAAATTGGCAAAAATGCACATTTGATTGAAAAAATCACAAATTAGTTGATCTCATAACCCGTTTTTGAGCGGCCTGTTGACACAAAGGGGCACATACGAAGCTTGCCTGTGACGCCACTTGCATCCCCATCAGATGAAGATGATAATTATTATCAATTGTTGATTGGGGAGAAAACAATGCGCTGGATATTGCGGGGGATGATGTTGCTGGTGGCGGTGGCCGTACTCGCATGGGGTCAGGATAAAGAGTACGGCACCTGGAGTGCCGGTTTTCTGCTGGCTGCCTGGGTGATGCTGGAGCCCGGATTGCGGCCCGCCTTGATCTTGCTGCCAGTGGCCGGGTTGACCGGTATCGTCACCCTGCTCTGGCAGCAGCCCTGGTTATGAGCTTTTGACGGGAGCCTGCTTGATCTTCTGCTGTGCCACCTTGAGCGATTCGACCACCAGTTTCTCCATTTCGGTACGCTTGGCGTCGGTCAGGAAGTAGATCATGTCGACATTGTGGCGAATATAGTGGGCCGGAAGCTGGTTGAGGGTGAGGCAGCAGAGGTCGGCCATCTGATCGCTGTTGAGCTTTTGCTGCAGCCCCTGTTTCTCAATCTCCTTGAGCACCAGATGTTCGTAAAAGTTGTGAATGTCGGTATCCAGTATCATATGCGTTCCTTGGCATGACGATGAGCGGGGAGTCGTCAAAAGCATAGCCATAACAAGGAGTAAAAACAAAAGGCCCATCACTTTCGTGATGGGCCTTTTGCGTAATGAATGGTGCGAAGAGAGGGACTCGAACCCTCACATCCGTGGGACACTAACACCTGAAGCTAGCGCGTCTACCAATTCCGCCACCTTCGCACACTGATTTTCTCCAGCTGGTTTTTAAATGCGGTTGGAGCGCATTGCTCTGTGTTTACATGTCAGAATCATGGTGCGAAGAGAGGGACTCGAACCCTCACACCCGGGGGGCACTAACACCTGAAGCTAGCGCGTCTACCAATTCCGCCACCTTCGCACATTCGGGTTTCCAGTCTGTATTTACATGCTGTCTGGATAAAGCATGGTGCGAAGAGAGGGACTCGAACCCTCACATCCGTGGGACACTAACACCTGAAGCTAGCGCGTCTACCAATTCCGCCACCTTCGCACATTGTGTTACCAGTTTTGATTTACATGCTGTCTGGAGAAGCATGGTGCGAAGAGAGGGACTCGAACCCTCACACCCGGGGGGCACTAACACCTGAAGCTAGCGCGTCTACCAATTCCGCCACCTTCGCACATTCGGGTTTTCTAGTTGGATTTACATGCTGCTGAATCAGCATGGCAGTATTGGTGCGAAGAGAGGGACTCGAACCCTCACATCCGTGGGACACTAACACCTGAAGCTAGCGCGTCTACCAATTCCGCCACCTTCGCATCACTGCGGAGGGGGATTCTATAGAGTTTTGGGGGGGCGTCAACAGCCAAAGGGGACTTTTTTCGCTGTTGACGCCCAAAGTGGCGCCAAGGGTACAAAACTTCAGCAATTAGCCGACGTCTGGCATTCAGTAACGGCCCAATGCGTTCTGATACATCCGTTCATACTGGGTGACTGAGTCAGGCCAGTTGAAGCGGGTGCTCATGGCATTGCGCTGCACCTTGGCAAAACGCTCTTTGTCCTGCAGGAAATAGAGCAGGCTGCGGCGCATGGTATCGAGCAGGATGGCGGCAGTCGGATCGTTAAAACAGAAGCCGGTGGCATGCTCGGGATCGGCATCCCAATCCACCACGGTATCTTTCAGACCACCCACGGCGCGCACTAGTGGCAGGGTGCCATAGGCGAGACTGTACATCTGGTTGAGGCCGCAAGGCTCGAACAGAGAGGGCATCAGGAAGAAGTCGGCACCGGCTTCGACCAGATGAGCCAGTCGATCGTCATAGGTGTTGATGAAGGCGAGCTTGCCCGGATAATCCCGGGCCATGGTTTGCAGTTGCGTGGCGAGCGCAGGATCGCCAGAGCCGACGATCACCACTTGTACCTGATGGTGGAGGAATTTCTCCAGCGCAGGGAGCAGCAGGGGAACGCCCTTCTGCTCGGTCAGGCGGCAAACCATGCCGTAGATGGGCAAGTCCGCCACGGCCAGCCCCGCCTCCTGCTGCAGGCTCTCTTTGCAGATCTGTTTGCCAGCCATGTTGTCGATGCTGTAGGTCGCAGGCAGGAATTCGTCGAACTCAGGATCCCAGTCCTTGTAGTCGCAGCCGTTGAGGATGCCGCAGAGATCTGCCGCCCGCTGCTGGAAGATATGCGCCATGCCGTGGGCGCCGAGGTGAGTCAACAGCTCCTGGGCATAGTTGGGACTGACCGCATTGATCTTGTCGGCGTAGAGCACCCCGCATTTGAGCAGATTGACGTGGCCGTAGTCGTAGTTGATGCGGCGTTCGTAGTCGGCGATCTCGGGCATGGCCCAGAACTGCTCCCGCCCGAATACTCCCTGAAACGCCGCATTGTGAATGCTGATCACGCTGCGAGTCTGCTGGAAGAAGGGGTTGTGGGCGTGACGGGTTTTAAGCAGCAGTGGCAGCAGGCCGGTGTGCCAGTCATTGCAGTGGGCGATATCCGGGGCAAAGCCGAGCTGCTCGCAGGCATGGAGGGCCGCGGCAGAGAAGAAGGCAAAGCGCTCGCCATTATCCGGATAGGCCTGATTGTTCTCGGCGTAGAGCTGGGGACGATCGAAATATTGCGGGCAATCGAGCAGATAGACGCAGACGCCATCCAGCTCCATCTGGTAGATGCGATAACCGATATCCGGCAGCCCGGGGTGGGTTGGCAACCAGCGAGAAGCGACCAGTCTGGCCTCATCCCGTCGCTTTATCGTCTTGTAGAAGGGGAGCATGATCCTGACATCATGCCCCTTCTGGGCCAGGTACATCGGCAGGGCTCTGGCGACATCGGCCAGGCCCCCGGTCTTGACCAGCCCCTCAACCTCCGAGGCAACAAACAGGATTTTCAGTGGGTTAATAGCCAACTCTTGCTCCCTTAGGTACCACCACGATACCGCCTTCGGATACGGTAAATCGCTCTCTATCGTGGTCGAGATTTTCACCGATAACGGTGCCGGGCGCAATTTCAACGTTTTTATCTATGATCGCGCGCCGGATGGAGCACCCTTCACCAATCTTCACATCCCCCAGCAGCACGGATTCACTGATATGGCTGCACGCGCCGATATTGCAGCGGAAACCGAGGATGGATCGCTGGATCTGGCTGCCCTGAATGAAGCAACCGGCGGAGATCAGCGAGTTGGCGATCTTCACCTTGCACTCGTCGCTGTCGATGAAGGTAGCAGGCGGCAGCGCCGGATAGTGGGTGTGCAGGGGCCACTTGCGGTTATAGAGGGAGAAGGGGGGATTGTCGGCCACCAGGTCCATGTGCGCTTGCCAATAAGAGTCGAGGGTGCCCACATCCCGCCAGTAGACGTGCGGTTTCTCGCCGGGGATGACGTTGGTGCTGTAGTCGTAGACATAGACGGGCGCGCGCGGGTAGAGGCTCGGGATCACATCCTTGCCAAAGTCGTGGCTGGAGTTCTCCTCGGCGGCATCCCGCTTCAACTCGCGGCAGAGGGCATCGGTCTCGAAGATGTAGTTTCCCATGGAGACCAGCGCCTGGGTCGGATCGCCGGGAATGTGCTTGGGCTGCTTTGGTTTTTCCTGAAAGCCGATCATCCGCCCTTCGGTATCCACCTCGATCACCCCGAAGGCGCTCGCCTCTTCGATGGGCATGCGAAGTGCCGCGACCGTCATGGCGGCGCTCTTCTGCTTGTGGAAGGTGACCATCTGACTCACATCCATCTTGTAGATGTGGTCGGAGCCGAAGATGCAGACGTGATCCGGTTCGGCTCGCTCGATAAAACCGAGGTTCTGGTAGATAGCATCGGCGGTGCCGTCATACCAGCGTTTGCCCATCCGCATCTGGGCCGGGATAGGGTCGATAAAGCGGTCGGTGATGCCGACGATATTCCAGCCCTTCTTCATGTGCAGGTAGAGGGACTGGGATTTGAATTGGGTCAGTACATAGATGCGCAGAAAGTCGGCGTTGACGAAGTTGTTGAGGACAAAGTCGATCAGCCGGTAGCTGCCACCAAAGGGGACGGAAGGCTTGCTGCGGGTAGTGGTCAGAGGCTGCAGGCGAGTACCTTCGCCACCAGCCAGGATCATGGTCAATATGCCTGCCATCGTATTTCTCTCCCTGAATGAACAACATGAAAAGGTTTTCAAAGCTCGGCATAAAAACACCCCTAAAGGGGTGGTTTTTGTCGTGCTCTTAGTACCTTACCAGATCCCGTATGGGGCTCTCTAGCTGTTTTCTTGTACTGCTTACACTTAATTACACTTTGCTCAGATAGACCTTGAATTTGGCATCACTGCTGATCACTTCAGTCCGTTTGAAGTGTGTCTCCAGTATAGGCTGGTAGCGCAAGAAGGCGTTGGCAACAATGGTCAGCGAACCATTTGGCAGCAAAAATTCCGGCGCCTTGGCCAAGAACTGTTCGGTTGCCGCATAGAAGGTTTTGAGACCCGCATGGAATGGCGGGTTGGAGACGATGTGCTGGAAACGGGTGGAGACATCCGAGTAGACATCGGAAGCGGTGACCTTGCCCTGCAGACCGTTGATCGCCAGGGTGCGGCGGCTCGATTCGAGTGCCAGTGCGCTGATATCCACCATGTTGACTTGCAGATCCGGATTGCGCTTGGCCAGCACAGACCCAATCACTCCGGCGCCACAACCGAAATCGAGCAGCTCGCCCTTCAGCGGCGGCACGGCGGCCAGCAGCATCTGGGTGCCGAGGTCCAGCTCGGCGGCGCTGAAGACGCCGGGCAGCGCCAGCACGGTCAGCTCGGTATCACCCGCCTTGCACTGATAGCGGCCAAACCAGCTATCCAGATCGAACGGGGCGACCGGTTGGCTCAGCTCACCGTGATAGAGGGAGCAGCGGCGCGCCGAATCGCGCTTGACCGGCTTTTCGCCATAGGGGGCCAGCAGCTTGTCGGCGCCATTGATGCCGCCGCGGTTTTCACCGGCGAGGAACAGATCTGCACCCGCTTCCAGCAAGGGGGTCATCATGGCCAGCAGATATTGTGCCTCGGCCTTGGCCTTGGGCATCAGCAGTAACAGGGCATCGAAGCGGGGGGCACCACCTAGCTGGTGGTCAAACAGGATCGCCTCGCCGAGGGCGGCCTGCTGGCTGCGGTAGTAGCAGTAATCGGTGGTAAAGACGGTCAGGGTCTGGGCCAGGCTCGCCAGCTGGCGGGGGTAGTCATCCTCCAGCGCGCCGCAGACAAGTAGCCGCTTGCCGACAAAGAGGGCTTGGTTTCGTTCCAGCATCTGGCTGACGGCACTGATAGGGCTGCTCATCGGGTCTCTCCACGCAATTTTGGGCGGCCATTATACATAGCCCCTTTCGCCTTGACATTTATGCCGTGTTCCCGAAATATGCCCAGACACCATTTTTTGACCAGAGATGACGAAATGCGGTTCAACGGGTTGAAACGAAAGCACAAAAAAAGCCTGAAATTCGGGCCTGCCGACGTTCGCGCGTAACCTCTCATCCCTGAGAAGCTTCAAACCCCGGTTGCGCACATCGTACCGGGGTTTTTTATTGCCATATGCGCGTCATTTAGGAGAAGGAGATCCCATGTTTCAAGGTTCAATCGTTGCGTTGATCACCCCGTTTCGACAGGGAAAGCTGGATGAAGAGGCGCTGCTGCGTCTGGTGGAATGGCATATCGAGCAGGGTACTCACGGCATTGTGCCGGTGGGTACCACGGGTGAGAGCCCGACCCTGACCCACGACGAGCACTGCCGGGTGGTGGAGCTGGTGGTCAAACAGGTCGCTGGTCGCATTCCGGTGATTGCCGGGGCCGGTTCCAACAATCCGGTCGAAGCCATCGAGTACACCCTCCATGCCGAGCGTGTGGGGGCTGATGCTACTCTGCATGTGGCCGGTTACTACAACCGCCCCAATCAGGAGGGGCTCTACCACCACTTCAAGGCGGTACACGATGCCACCGCCAAGCCGATCATCGTCTACAACATTCCGCCGCGCGCCATCGTTGACGTGCAACCAGCGACCCTAGCCCGTCTGGCTAAACTGCCGCGCATTGCCGGGGTAAAAGATGCCACCGGCGATCTGGCCCGCCCCTGGACCGAGCGCCAGCTGATCAAAAAGCCCTTCGCCTGGCTCTCCGGTGAAGATGCCACGGCTGTGGCCTATAACATCGGCGGTGGTCAGGGCTGTATCTCGGTGACTGCCAACGTGGCCCCCAAGCTGGTAGCCGAGGTGCAGAACCTCACGCTGGCCGGCAAGTGGCAAGAAGCACGCGAATTGCAAGACAAGCTGATTCCGCTTCATCAGGCGATGTTTGCCGAGCCGAGCCCGGCCGGTGCCAAATATGCCGCTTCCCTGCTCGGTTTCTGCAGCGAGGAGTGTCGCCTGCCGGTGATGCCACTGTCGGAAGCGACCCGCGAGCGCATTCGCAGCGCCATGCAGCAGCTCAACCTGCTGTAGTGCAAAACGGGTGAGCCAAGGCTCACCCGTTTTGTTTTCGGCTTTTGTTTCCGGTCTTTATTTCCGACCTTTAGTACCGGTATGGCCACGCTCAGGCTGCGTGATGCAGCCAGGCGGCGATGGCCAGCTGCAACTCGACATATGCCGGATAGAGGAAGAGATCGGCCAGTTCGGCAGGCCACTCGTTTTGCTCGCCCGATTGGGCTTGCAGATGTGCGTGCAGGCTGGTCAGTGCTGGCATCCAGGTGGCGGGTTGTGGCAGTGTGGCCGCACTGCGGGCGACCAGATCGATCCCCTGGCACAGGGCCGCGAGTGCCTGCTGTTGAGCATCTTCATCCTGCGGATGCTCCAGCCAGAGCTGCTCGTGATGCTGCCAGTGACGCAGCCCATCGCTTACCCCCGTTGTGCCATCCATACCTTCATGTTCGACCAGCGCCTGCAGGGCCAGCGGTTTGCCAAGACCAGCCAGTCGATAGCCGCGCTGGGCCTTGGATTGGGCGCCGAGACGCAGTCCACCAAGCTTGGCGAGGCGTTGGGCCAGTGCAAACAGCGCCGCGGTAGCGCCTGATTTGAGCTCCAGTTCCAGTTCGTTGATGGTGGTGCTGCCCTGACTGCCGACTATCTCTCCCTGATCCCAAGCCAGTTCAATCTCGGCCCCCTCGAAGGCGATCAGCCAATGGCGGCGCAGGAAGTCGGTACGAAACTGGGGGACCAGCTGCTGCTGAATGTGGTCACGCTCGGTCAGGGTCGGCCAAATTTCATCGGGAAAGGCCGAGAGGGTCGGCAGATCGCCGCTTACGGGAGCGTTGTACTCGGGTCTGGCATGCAGGCCGCCCACCACCTGGCCACGGCATTTGATGGTCTGCTCGGCGAAGGCGTCGCAGCGGCGAATGCGCAGCCCCATATCCAGCTGGCGCAGAGCCAAGGTCGGCGTATCGAAATAGACGTTGCCGAGCTGCTGTTGTGATGATTCTTTAATCTCAAGAGAATTCAGCAGGTTGGATAACTCGGGTTGAATGTCGCGGGCGACAAAAAACTTTATCTCGATCTCAGTTTGCATAGTCATTCCGGGCTGGCAGGCAACTTTGGGGGGCAGGATTCGGGTCGCGGGGATATAATGCCCGCGAGACGACTAGATTAATTCGCGGTTTAATTGAGGGCGCAGTTCGGTTACCATGCGCGCCTCATAAAATCGTATCGAGTGTTTTTTCACCGACACAGGTTTGGCCATGCCAGTAAATACTATTTTGGGGCTTTTTGCCAAGTCCCCCATCAAGCCGCTGCAGAAGCATATCGTCAAGGTTCACCAGTGCTCCCAGCAGTTGGTTCCTTTCTTTGACGCCGTTGCCGAAGACCGTTGGGAAGATGCCGAGAAGATCCGGCAGCAGATCGCCCAACTGGAAAAAGAGGCAGATACCCTCAAGCGTGAAATCCGTCTGAAACTGCCTCGCGGCCTGTTCCTGCCGGTTGCACGTACCGACCTGCTGGAGCTGTTGACCCAGCAAGACAAGATTGCCAACCGTGCCAAGGATATCTCCGGCCGCATGCTTGGTCGTCGCATGGAGTTCCCCGCCGAAATGCGGACGGATTTCATGGCTTACCTCAAACGTTGTATTGATGCGACCGCTCAGGCCGAGAAAGCGATCGGGGAGCTCGACGAGCTGCTCGAGACCGGCTTCAAAGGACGGGAAGTGGAAATGGTTGCCGAGATGATCCATCAGCTGGATCTGATCGAGGACGATACAGACACCATGCAGATCGGACTGCGCCAACAGCTGCAAGCGGTTGAGCACAATTACAATCCGATCGATGTGATGTTCCTTTACAAGATCCTCGAATGGGTAGGTGACCTGGCAGATCAGGCCGAGCGCGTAGGCGCCCGTCTGGAACTGATGCTGGCTCGTTCGTAATCGACTGACTGGGTAAACACTATTAATGGACATTATCGCGAATTACGGCACCACTCTGGTGCTCGTGGCGGCCTTGTTCGGCTTTTTGATGGCTTGGGGCATTGGTGCGAATGACGTAGCCAACGCCATGGGCACATCGGTCGGCACCAAATCCCTGACCATTCGTCAGGCGATCATCATTGCCATGATCTTCGAATTTGCCGGTGCCTATCTGGCCGGTGGCGAAGTGACGGCCACCATCCGTAACGGCATCATCGACAGCAATGCGTTTGTCGATAGCCCGGACCTGCTGGTGCTCGGCATGATCGCCTCCCTGCTGGCGGCAGGCGCCTGGTTGATCCTCGCCTCCTACTTCGGCTGGCCTGTTTCCACCACTCACTCCATCATCGGCGCCATCGTCGGTTTCGCTGTGGTGAGCATTGGCCCGGAAGCGGTGCAGTGGAGCAAGTTCGGCGGCATCGTCGGCTCCTGGGTCATCACCCCGGCCATCTCAGGTGTCATCGCCTACTTCATGTTCATCAGCGTGCAGAAGCTGATCTTCAACACCGATGACCCCCTGAACAACGCCAAGCGCTATGTGCCGTTCTACATGTTCCTGACTGCGCTGGTGATCTGTCTGGTGACCATCAAGAAGGGGCTGACCCACGTCGGTCTGCACCTGAGCGATGGTGAGGGCATTCTGCTCTCCATCGCCATCTCCATCGCAGTGGCGTTTGCCGGCTGGATCTACATTCGCGGCCAGAAGTACAACCCGCAGGATGACAGCAAGATGCACTTCGCCAACGTGGAGAAGGTGTTCGGCATCTTGATGGTGATCACTGCCTGTGCCATGGCCTTTGCCCACGGCTCCAACGATGTGGCCAACGCCATTGGCCCGCTCTCTGCGGTGGCCTCTATCGTGGCTTCCGGTGGCGAGATTTCCAGTCAGGCTGCCATTGCCTGGTGGATACTGCCGCTGGGCGGTATCGGTATCGTGATCGGTCTGGCGACCATGGGCGAGAAGGTTATGGCGACGGTCGGTACCGGCATCACTCACCTGACCCCGAGCCGTGGTTTTGCTGCCCAGCTGGCGACTGCCGCGACCGTAGTGATTGCCTCCGGTACCGGTCTGCCCATCTCCACCACCCAGACCCTGGTCGGTGCTGTGATGGGGGTCGGTCTGGCGCGCGGTATTGCGGCGCTGAATCTGGGGGTACTGCGCAACATCGTGGTCTCCTGGATCATCACCCTGCCTGCAGGTGCCATTCTGGCTATCGCCATCTTCTACGTGCTGCAGGCCTGCTTCTCCTAATCGAAGCGGCATTCAGCAAAAAGCCCGAGTCATCGACTCGGGCTTTTTTATTGTGCGAGGGAGCTGAGGTGCTGCTCCCTTTGCAATCTGCCTTAGAGGCTGTCGCAGATCTGCCACAGATCGTACTGGATAGCGGCGGCGGTCACTTCCCGACCCGCCCCCGGCCCCTGGATCACCAGCGGGTTGGTGCGATAGCTGTCGCTCTCGATGGCGAAGATGTTGTCGCACGGCAAGAGGTTGGCAAACGGGTGATGGGGCTCCAGCGCCTCCAGTCCGACCCGCGCCTTGCCGTCATGCTCGAAGCGGGCCACGTAGCGCAGTACCTTGCCGAGGCGCTTGGCCCCTTCGAAGGCGGTCTGGATCGGGCCATCCAGCTCTTTCAGTCTGTCCATGAACTGATCGGCGGTCACCTTGCGCAGCGTGACGGGTACCAGATTCTCCAGCTCGATATCGGCGGAGTCGAGCTCGAAGCCTGCTTCCCGCGCCAGAATAAGCAGCTTGCGCCGCACATCCTGACCGGAGAGATCTTCGCGGGGATCCGGCTCGGTCAGACCGTGCTGCCACGCCTCGTCCACCAGCTCGGAGAAGGGGCGTGAGCCGTCATACTGCTGGAACAGCCAGGAGAGGGTGCCTGAGAAGATGCCGGAGACCCCCTGAATGCGGTCGCCGCTCTGGCGCAGCATCTGGATGCTGGACTGGATCGGCAGCCCGGCGCCCACGGTGGCGTTGTAGCGCCACTGCACCTGATGGTCGCGACAGGTCTGCTTGATGCGCTGGTAGAACTCGCTGTCGGCGGCACCGGCAAACTTGTTGGCGGCGATGATGTGAATGCCGAGCTGGGCGAAGTCGGGGTAGTAGCGGCTCACCGTTTCGCTGGCGGTCATGTCTAGTGCAATCAGCGCATCGAAGCCGTGCTGCTCAAGCTGGGAGAGCAACTCCGGCCAGATCAGCGGCTTGGGGTTGAAGTTGTCCTGTACCTTGAGGGGGTTGAGCCCCTCTTCATCGAGCAGGCCCCCTTCCGAGCTGAACACCCCGTAGAGGGTGAGCGCCAGATTGAGCTCATGTTCCAGCCGTGCCTTTTCACGGGCGTAGAGGCTGAGCCAGTGGCCGCCGATATTGCCCTTGCCGAACACCACCAGTCCGACCCGGGTCGGGCGGCTGAAGAGGGCGCTGTGCAGGGCGATGAGCAGCGGCTCCAGCACTACCTGACGCAGCACGGCCACCAGACTTAGGCCATCTCTGGCCACCTGTACGAACTCCAGCGGTTGATCTGCCAGCAGCTGATAGAAGCGGTGACACTGCTCCGCGTTGTCGGTGACACCGGCACCGACCAGCGCCACCAGACTGTACCCCTCTTTCTGGATGAGGCCAGTGAAGCTCCCTTGCAGCTGGAAGTCGCGCAGCAGCTCGAAGGCGCCTTGTGCTACCTCAAGGGTGTAGGCGAGGCGCAGGATCCGGCGATCCGGCTGGCGCTGCAGGGTGAGCGGGTTGAGGCGGTGGCGGGCCAGATGGGCCTCGATGGTGGCCACCGTCTGCTCGTAGTTGGTCTGCGGCAGCACCTTCAGCTCGATGAGGGCGATCTGATCCACCGAGGAGACGATGCGGGCGCCACCGGAGCGGGGGGCGCGGCGCAGGATATGGGTGCAGCCCTCGTCCGGGTTGTAGCTGCAGCGCAAAGTGAGGCGCTGGCGGCTGTCGGCCACCGGTTGCAGGGTGCGCGAGTGCAGCACCGAGGAGCCAAGACGGGCCAGCTCGTTGGCTTCCGCGAGGCTCAGGCGTTCCAGCAGACGCGCTTCTTTCACCCGACGCGGGTCGGCGCTGTAGACCCCGGCCACGTCGCTCCAGATGGTGGTGGATTCGCCGTCCGCCAGCAGCGCCAACAGGCTGGCGCTGTAGTCGGATCCATTGCGACCGAGCAGCAGGGAGCGCCCCTCCATGTCGGCAGCGATAAAGCCGGTTACCACGATACGACCGGCATGTTCGGCCAGTCGCGCCTTGAGCAGCTCGCTGGAGAGCGCAGTATCTACCTTGACCAGAGCGCCATCCTCGGCGCGCAGGAAGCTGCGGGCATCGAGCCAGATAGCCTTGTCGCCGCGGCTGGTGAGCAGGGCAGCCAGCAGGCGAGCCGACCACACTTCGCCAAAGGCGAGCAGGCCGTTGCGGGCGAAGCGGTCAAACTGCCCCTCCAGCGTTTTGGCGATCAGCTGCATGTCGTCGGCCAGCTGCTTGCTCAGATCGAGCTGCAGCTCGCCCTCCAGCAAGCCGTCGATCAGGCTCTGCTGATAGGCCTGAAGGGCGGAGATGGCTTCACCAGCGGCTTCATCACCCGCTTCGGCCAGCTCCACCAGCTGGATCAGTCGGTTGGTGGTCTTGCCGGCGGCGGAGACTACGATCAGCTCGTCGCCACCCACCTGTTGTTCAACGATGCTGGCGACCCGGCGATAACAGACCGGATCCGCCAGACTGCTGCCACCAAATTTGTGGACGTGACGCCGCTTCAATCCTGCATCTGTGGCCACCGCGATCTCTCCTTGTTGCTGCTGTTCCATTACTTCGCTACCTGTTCTGCCTGCTGCGCCTGTTCAAAAGCCTGAGCCAGATCGGCCACCAGGTCTTCACCGTGTTCAATACCGACCGACAACCGCAGCAGCTGGGCGCTGATACCTGCTGCCTGTTGCGCGACCGGGGTCATGGCCCTGTGGGTCATGCTGGCCGGATGGGCCACCAGACTCTCCACCCCGCCGAGGGACTCGGCCACCGAGAAGAGGGTGAGGGCCGCGAGGAAGGCGCGAATGCCTGCCTCGCTGCAATCGAGTTCAAAACTTAGCATGGCGCCGAAGCCGGACTGTTGACGGCGCGCAATGTCGTGGCCCGGATGGCTCGGCAGGCTGGGGTGATAGATGCGTTTCACCAGCGGCTGCTGTTGCAGGAAGGCGAGGATGCGGTCGGTGTTCTCCTGATGGGTGCGCAATCTGGGGGCCAGAGTGCGCAGACCGCGCAGGGTGAGGTAGGAGTCGAACGCCCCGGAGGTGAGCCCCAGACAGTTGGCCCACCACACCAGCGACTCGGCCAGTGCCGCCTCTTTGGCAATCGCCACCCCGCCCACCACGTCGGAGTGGCCGTTGATGTACTTGGTGGTGGAGTGCACCACCACGTCGGCACCGAGGGCCAGGGGTTGTTGCAGCAGGGGGGAGAGGAAGGTGTTGTCCACCACCACCTGCGCACCCACCTCGTGGGCGGCGCTGGCGATGATACTGATATCTACCACTCGCAGCAGCGGGTTGGAGGGGGTCTCGACCCATACCAGTGCAGGCTTTTGCGCCAGCGCGGCGGCCAGTGCTGCCTCATCCCCCTGATCGACAAACTGTACCCGGTAGTGGCCCTTGGCCGCCAGATACTCAAACAGACGCCAGGTGCCGCCGTAGCAGTCGTGGGGGGCGAGCAGCAGATCCCCCGCCTTGAGCAGGGCAGTGGTGACCAGATGGACGGCGCCCATGCCGGTGCCGGTGACCACGGCGCCAGCGCCCCCTTCCAGCGCCGCCAGCGCGTCCGCCAGATTGGTGCGGGTTGGATTGCCGGAGCGGGCATAATCGTATTGACGGGGCTCGCCAAAGTCGGCAAAGGTGTAGTTGCTGGAGAGGTAGATGGGGGGCACCACGGCACCGTGCTGTGTGTCTGTCTCAATCCCGGTGCGAACCGCCAGGGTGGCCTTGTGGGTCATATCACTCTCCTTGATGTCTCTTTACACGCAGGCATCTTGCTGCCACGCGCCATCCCGCCATTGCGGGCTCATGGTCAACCACACTACGCCAGCTTAAAAAAGCCGTCAACACTTCCAGACGTCCAAATGGCTTTGCTGTTGGATTGCCATTAATTTCCTTAAGGGTTAAAATCCGCGCTCACGGCTAAATGAGAACAGGTGAGTCATGGGAACAGAGTGGAACGGCGACTACGTCAGCCCCTACGCGGAACACGGTAAGAAGAGCGAACAGGTCAAGAAGATTACCGTCTCGATCCCGCTCAAGGTGTTGAAAGTGTTGACCGATGAGCGCACCCGCCGTCAGGTGAACAACCTGCGTCATGCGACCAACAGCGAGCTGCTCTGTGAAGCCTTCCTGCACGCTTTCACCGGCCAGCCGCTCCCTTGCGACGAAGACTTGCGCAAGGATCAACCGGACAGCGTCCCGGCCGAAGCGCGTGCCATCATGGAAGCGCTGGGCAAAGAGATCGAAGATTTCGACAAGGAATAATCCCCAATGACGCGGCCCTGGCCGCGTCATTGCTATCTGCCATGTCCCGCTTCAGCCTGCGCCACTATCACCACCACGTCTGCAGCCATAGCCACGACTTTGCCCAGCTGGTGATCCCCCTCGACGGCCCCCTCGAGATCGAGGTGCAGGGCCGGGGGCGCAGGCTTGCCCCCGGTTCTGCCTGCGTCATCGCCCCCGGCGAGCGGCACGATTATGCCGCCGATCCCGCGCTTTCGTTTCTGGTGCAGGAGAGCGACTGGCTACCCGGGGATCTGGCGGCCTGCCCCTTTATCGAGCTGGATGAGCCCCAGCGCCACTACCTCGCGTTTCTGCACCGCATGGTGGCCGAGGGGCGGCAGGTGGCGGGCATGGAGCAGGTGTGGCTCTCCCTGCTGGCTGAAGGGCAGGGGATGCAGAGAGCAGCCATTCCACGCCTTGCCGCTCGCATCCTCAAGGTGCAGCGCCATATCGATGCCAACCTCGCCGCCCCGCTGACCAATCAGCAACTCGCCGCCATCGCCTGCCTTGGCCAGAGCCAGTTCAAGCTCGCTTTTCGCCAGCAGTTGGGGGTGAGCGTCTCCCACTACATTCGCAGTCGGCGCATGGCGCGGGCGCGCACCCTGCTTGCCGGTACGCAACTGCCCGTTGGCGAGATTGCCAGCCGCTGCGGCTACCAGAATCAGGGGGCCTTCGGCGAGCGCTTCCTGAGTGAGACCGGGCTCACTCCGTCCCTCTGGCGCCAGCAAAACGGCCACCTGCCGCAACGAAACGGCTGATCGCCGAAGACGGGATGCTCTATTTGGGCCATGCTGCGGGTCATGCAAGGTGCACGATAAACAGGAGCCAAAATGGAGACGATTAGCTGGCAGGATTTCGAGATGGTGGAGCTGAGGGTGGGCACTCTGGTGCGGGTCGAGCCGTTCCCCGAGGCGCGCAAACCGGCCTACAAGGTGTGGGCGGATTTTGGCCCCGAGCTGGGGATACGCAAGAGCAGTGCCCAGATCACCGCGCTCTACCAGCCAGAGCAGCTGGTGGGCCGCCAGATCATCGCCGTAGTCAACTTCCCGACCAAGCAGATCGGCCCGTTTCAGTCGGAGTTTCTGCTGACCGGTTTCTATCGGCCGGATGGCGCCGTAGTGATGGCTATTCCCGAGCAGGCCGTGGAGAACGGCGCCAAGCTGGGCTGAGTTCACACCCGAACAGAGACAAGAGAGGCGACCCCGGGGTCGCCTCTCTTTTTTGCTTGTTGCTCGCCGTTACTTCAACAGGCTGAAGATCAGCGCCGATACCGCCAGCGAACCGGTCAGCAGGATAAAGCCGTTGGTCCATCCGTGACGGAAGCGGGCCAGCGCCTCCACCTTGTAGATGGCAATCACCGGCATGATGAACAGGATCATGGCGATGACCGGGCCGGAAAGGGTCTCCATCAGCCCCAGAATGCCCGGGTTGATGACTGCAGCACCCCAGATGGCGAAGAACATCAGGGCGATACCCAGCTTGTCCGCCTTGGCCAACGGCAGGCCGGTGGGCTTGGCGATCAGGCTTTTCAGGCTTTCACGGGCACCGAGGAAGTGGCCGAGGAAGGAGGAGCTGATGGCGATAAAGGCAATGAGCGGCCCCAGAGTCACAATCACCGGGTTGTCGGTGATGTTGGCGAGATAGGAGAGCACGGAGACGTTCTGGGCCTTGGCTTCAGCCAGTTGGGCTGGCGAGAGGCTCAGCACGCAGGAGAAGACGAAGAACAGCACGAAGCCTACCAGCATTACTGTGGTGTTGCGCAGGATCAGGCCGCTCTTGGCTTCTGCCTGCTCGCCATATTCACGACGCTGCACGTTGGCAAAGCCGGAGATGGCGGCGGCGTGGCTGAAGGCGAACACGGTGACCGGCAGCGCCAGCCAGACGGTATTGAGGAAGCTGACTCCCTCAAACGCGGTCACTTCCGGCCACTGCCACTGAGGGATCAGGTAGCAGGAGAGGGCCGCCAGAATGGCCGCCAGCGGATAGACCATAAAGGCGAAGGCGCGCAGCATCGCTTTCTCACCCGCCAGCATCACAGCGATCATGGCGAACACCAGCACGCCGGAGAGCATCACCCGATCCGGGGTCGCCATGCCGAGCTGGTTGACCATGAAGCTCTCCACCGTGTTGGTCAGCCCGACCCCGTAGATGAGCAGGATCGGGAAGATGGAGAGGAAGTAGAGCGCCGAGATGAGGCGACCGGCCATTTTGCCGAAATGCTCCTCCGCCACTTCGGTGAAGTCGGCGTGGGGGCGTGACGAGGAAAGCACGAAGCGCGCCAGCCCGCGGTGGGCGAGGAAGGTCATGGGACCTGCCAGTACCGCGACGATGACGAGAGGCCAGATGCCGCCCAGGCCCAGATTGATGGGCAGGAACAGGATGCCGGCGCCAACGGCGGTGCCAAACAGACTGATGACCCAGTGGGTGTCGTGACGGCGCCAGCGGGTGGTGCTGGACGTGGTGGAGCCGGAACCGGATAGCTCCTTGGTAGCCTCTACAGATAAACTCATTACTAATTCACTTTTTGTTAGTGTTTTAATCTGAGTTCATTGTGGTTTATCGGGATTTAATTCTCAAAAAGCGAGACTGAAACATATCACTGCCATTGCGGGGTTTAGCCAGCGAGATTGGGAATGGAATCTGGATCGCAGAATGAAACAAAACTGATATTGGTGATTTTTGTGAAATATAAAACCAAAATTTTATCCACTGTCATTTTTTTATTTTGGCTAATCAGGTGTTTTCAGAATTACGTGAAAAATCGTACCATTTCTCGCCGACCGATTGTGATGTTTCACTATCATTTTGCCGCTTTGCCAGCGTATCACGCTGTTCAAGAGCGCCTTGACCAGCGGATCACACCGGCCATCACCCGGGGCAACTTCCCTGAAAAAGCAGGTGGCCATCGGGCCGCCTGCTTGTCTGGTGTGATGATATCGCTATCCGCCTAGTGGGCCAGAATGTTGCCCCAGGCGAGATCCGGATCTCCCATCACGATAAAGTCAGGGTTCTCCAGCGATTCGGTTTCGTTGTAACTGAGTGGCTGCAACGCCAGGCTGAGGATGCGGCCACCGGCCGCCTCGACGATGCACTGGGCGGCGGCGGTGTCCCACTCGCCGGTGGGGCCGAGCCTTACGTAGCAATCGGCTGCCCCTTCCGCCACCAGACAGGATTTGAGGGAGCTGGAACCAAGCGGGATCAGCTCGTAGTTGATGGCCGGGTTGAGGCGGCGGGTGAGGTTCTCCAGCTTCTGGCGGCGGCTGATGGCGACCACCAGCGAGTCGGGCTGGTCATGCTCGTGGTGCATGGCGCTGATGGGCAACACCTCGCCATTCACCTCCTTGAAGGCGCCGTAGCCGCGCACTGCCCAGTAGAGCACGTTGGACTCGGGAGCATAGATGACCCCGAGCACCGGCACATTGTCCCGCACCAGGGCGATCAGGGTGGCGAAATCGCCGCTACCCGCGATAAATTCGCCGGTACCGTCGAGGGGATCCACCAGCCAGTACTGCCGCCAGTTGGATCGCTGACTGAAGGGGATGTCGGCCGCCTCTTCGGTCAGCACGGGAACGTGGGGAGTGAGCGCCGAGAGCGCCTGTTTGAGGTAGGCATCGGCAGCAAGATCGGCACTGGTGACCGGGGTCGCATCCTCCTTCAGCTGACGCTCGAACTGACCGCCATGATAGATGTCGTGAAGGATCCTTCCGGCTTCGCGGGCAATCTCCTTGACCCCCGGCACCCAGGCCAACAACTCCTGCATCTCGTTATCCTCTGTCTGTTAACTGCCCGTCTGCGGGCTACTCTGCCTGCTCCGCCAGCCACTTTTGGGCCAAGAGCAGGGCACTGATGCTGCGCGACTCGGTGAAGTCGGGTCGCGCCAGCAATTCGTCGATCCGGTTCAGCGGCCAGGGGATCACCTCCAGCGGCTCCGGTTCGTCGCCGATCCGCTGCTCGGGGAAGAGATCCCGGGCCAGCAAAATGTCCATCCGGCTGGAGAAGTAACCGGGCGCCAGCGACACCTGCTTGAGCAGGGTCAGGCTGTTGGCGCCAAAGCCCGCCTCCTCCATCAGCTCCCGGTTGCCTGCCTCGAAGGCATCTTCGCCCGGGTCGATCAGCCCCTTGGGAAAGCCCAGCTCGTAGGAGTGGGTGCCCGCGGCATATTCGCGCACCAGCAGCAGGGTGTGGGCATCGAACAGCGGCACCACCATGACTGCACCCCGGTTGCCGCCGCGCATCCGCTCGTAGACCCGCTCTTCGCCATTGGAGAACTTGAGGTGGAGGGACTCCACTCTGAACAGCCGACTCTCGGCGACGATCTCGGCCTTGAGGATCTCCGGTTTGCTCTTGGGGTGATCCAGTTGGTCGGCTGAGATGTGCTCGGGTTTGCTCTTGTGGGGGTCGCTCATCGGACGCTAGCTGCTCGTTAAAAAATCGTGCTTCAAGAGTAAACGACTCTCACACCGAACACCACGGGCCAGGGATGGCAAAGGGGGAGGAAAAATCCGTTATACTGCCGCCCCGTTTTCCGAGATCCGCGATCAAGAGGCCCGATGCCACACTCCCGCTCCATCACCTTGCCCTGGCACCAGATAAATACCGTCTTGCTCGATATGGATGGCACCCTGATCGATCTGCATTTTGACAACCACCTCTGGCAGCAGCTGGTGCCGGAGCGTTACGCCGAGCGGCTCGGTCTGCCGCTGGATGAAGCCAAAGCGCAGATCGACGTCCACTATCACGCCGTCAACGGCACCCTCAACTGGTACTGCGTGGATTACTGGAGCGAGACCCTGGGGCTCGATATTCGCGCCCTCAAGCAGGAGCTGCTGGCGAAGATCCAGTGGCGTCCCCATGCCATCCCTTTTCTGGCCGAGCTGCGCGCCGCGGGCAAGCAGCTGGTGCTTTTCACCAACGCTCACCCCGCCAGTCTGTCGGTGAAGGATGCGCAACTCGGTCTTGCCGACCATCTGGATCTGATGGTGAGTACCCACGAGCTGGGCTGGTCGAAGGAGAGCCAGCACTGCTGGCAGGCGCTGGCCGAGCGGCTGGCGTTCGATCCGGCCCGCACCCTGTTTGTGGATGACAGCGAGCGGATCCTGCGGGCCGCCGCCGACTATGGTATCGGCTATCAGCTGGCGATCCAGAATCCGGATAGCTGCAAGCCGGAGCAGAGCATCACCGCTTTTCCGGCGATCCGCGACTATGCCGAGTTGCTGCCGCTGGCAATCTGAATTTGTTGAAACGAGAGAGGGCTGCATCATGCAGCCCTCTTTCTTTGATTTGAATTTTGGTTATCTGACGCCTGATGGCGAAAAATCACAGCTCCCGGAACGGGCGCCGTTTCTCTTCCTCGATGACGATCGCCTCCAGATTGGCGATCCGCTCCTGCAACTCTCTGATGATCATATCCTGCCTGCCGAGGCGGTCGGTGATGCGGGCATCCCCCATCTGATAGCGAGCCCGCTTGCCGAGATATCCGAACAATACGCTGATAAATACGATCAGGACTATGCCTGTCCACATGGTCATGTCACGACTCCTTGTCGTCTATAGACGGCGAAAACGCTGATGAGATCTGCTCTGTTTTCTCACAGCCGCCGGGCGGCCGCAATGGGGCCCATTGTCCCTTTGTGACGTAGACAGCTATTGCTGCCAGAGTGGCCGACCGACCCAGAGCGCCCACAGGGTGAGGTGCAGCAGCACGATAAACCAGAAGATCAGCCGGTAGCTGCGCTTCTGGGTCTTGTGACGCAGCCACTGGCGGGCCACCAGTGCACCCGGCCAGCCGCCGCACAGCTCCAGCAGGTGCAGGCGGGATTCGGGAATGCGCCACTCGCCCCGCACCGCCTGTCGCTTGTCCCAGGCGTAGGCCGCCAGCGTCAGCAGACTCATGGTCAGCAGTGCGGCCAGTGGCCACCACTGCTGACCATCCAGGCCGAGCCAGAGGGTCCAGCCCAGTGGCAGCAGCGCCAGCGCCATCATTGAGCCAGCTCCCAGCAGCGCTCCTCATCCTGCTTGAGGGTGCGGATCACCCTGGCCGGATTGCCCACTGCCACCGAGTCGGCCGGGATGTCGCGGGTGACCACGGCGCCGGCACCTATGATGGAGCGCGGCCCTATGGTGACGCCGGGGCAGATGATGGCGCCGCCGCCGATCCAGCAGTCATCGCCGATCCGTACAGGCTTGTTGTAGGCAGTCCAGTTGCGTCGTTCCAGATAGTTCATGGTGTGGGTGGCGGTGTAGATCTGCACGTTGGGGGCCAGCAGCACATGGCTGCCGATATGCACTTCACCCAGATCGAGAATGGTGACGTTGAAGTTGAAGAAGGTCTTCTCGCCGATATGAATGTTGCGACCGAATTCGCAGGTGAACGGCGTGCTGATCCAGCAGGAGTCGGGGCAGTGGCCAAAGAGCTCGCGGCAAATCTGCTGGCGCAGAGGGCCATCTCCCGCCGATGAACTATTGAGCCGGGCCAGCAGCGCCTGACCGCGGATCCGGTCGTTGGCTATCTCCTCGCTCTGGCTATCCAGTGCCCCGCCTGCCAGTACCTTGTCCCAGTCGCTCGCCATTGCTACCTCCTCATGCTGCAAGAGCAGGCAGTATACGTGACTCTCAGGGGCGCCGTCAGTCTGTCACTTGTTGCAGGTGATCCCCGTCAACCTGTGGGCCAGACGAGGGGCAGGATCAGCAGGGCCGAGACGAAGTAGGGCAGCAGCACCCGCAGCCCCAGACTGCGACCGCCGATGCCAAGGGCCAGCAGCCCCTTCACCAGCGAGTTGACCAGCCCGGCTAGCAGAATGCCGCGAGCGGCGACCTCCAGCGCCAGCTCCTTGTGGGAAAGCTGGGAGAGCGACAGCGTGATGGCGTCCACATCGGTGATCCCCGACACCAGCGACAGCAGATAGACCCCGGAGTTGCCCACCTTGTCTTGCAGCAGCGTTGCCATAAAGCCGATCAGCGCCAGCAGCAGGCCGAACTTGATGGCGGTGGCAAGATCGAGCGGGTTGCTGGTTTCCGGCTGTACCGGGCCGTCAGTCAGCTCCTCGCGCTGGCGCCAGAACCAGAAGGCAAAACCGTAGACCGTGGTCGCCAGCAACACGAGCGGGGCGGCGAGGCGCATCGCCAACTCGTTGTGGATGAGCAACACCAGCACCAGCAGTCGCAACCACATGGTGGCCCCCGCCAGCAGGATGCCGGTAGCCAGCAGTCGCTCCAGCCCCCCTTGTTCCTTGTTGAGGCGGGCGAACTGCAGGGTGAGGGCGGTGGAGGAGGCCAGTCCTGCCAGTATGCTGGTGAGCACCAGTCCGGCACGGGTGCCGAGCAGCCGCACCGCGAAGTGGCCACAAAACGAGATGCCGGCGATCACCACCACCATCAGCCAGATCTTGAAGGGGTTGAAGGCATCAAGCGGCCCCATCTCTTCGTTG
Source organism: Aeromonas sp. R10-2 (assembly GCF_040908445.1). NCBI lineage: Bacteria > Pseudomonadati > Pseudomonadota > Gammaproteobacteria > Aeromonadales > Aeromonadaceae > Aeromonas > Aeromonas sp. R10-2. The sequence continues at coordinate 31,146 of NZ_JBFODS010000102.1, forward strand.
GGCAGCACCGGCAGCAGCACCAGCGAGATGAGCAGAAAGCGCAGGGTGGCGTGAAACTCGGTTTCGCTGAGAAACAGCATCCCCTGCTGGATCTTGCCCTTGAGCCCCATCAGCAGGGCCGCCAGTACGGCGCAGGCCACCGCCTCGCTCGGGCTCAGCAGCACCGACATCAGACCGAGCAGGTAGGTGAGCAGCATGGCCACCGAGCTGGTGAGGCCAAACTCCCCCTGCCAGCGCTGGGCCAGCCAGACCGAGAGGCCGCAGCCGATCACCACCGCCAGCAGGCCGAGCAGCGGCAGCCAGGGGCCCAGGGTGGGCAGCAGCAAACCGCACACCCCGCCGAGCAGGCCGATGAGGCCGTAGGTACGCATCCCGGCGATGCGCTGGTTATCCCCCAGCTGGCGCACCTGCCAGCCCCGCTCCAGTCCGATAATCAGGCCGATGGCCAGCGAGACCAGGGCTCCGTTGACCGGTTCTGCATTGATCCACATGGCGGCTTCCTTTCGCATCGTTGCAGCCTGATCCCATGATGGCACAGCGAGCAAGGGGGCAGAGGGGCATGGCTCACAGAGTCTGCGTCCGGCTCCCGGTGCGGGTAGCTGAGCTGATATGAGCAAAAGAGATAAGCAAAGAGTTATTTCTTTCTTCTGGGCATAACAACTCCACGGCATGCTGTTCTCAACCCAACAAGATATGGAGTATCACCATGAAACTGCGAATGACCGCCCTGACCCTGTTCTCTCTGCTGGCATTTGGTCAGGCCAATGCCGCCGAGATCCGCCTGCTCAACGTCTCTTACGATCCGACCCGCGAGCTGTTTCAGGAGTACAACGCCGCCTTTGCCAAGGAGTGGAAGGCGAAGACCGGCGACGACGTGGTGGTGAGCCAGTCTCACGGTGGCTCCGGCAAGCAGGCCCGCGCTGTGGTGGATGGACTGGAGGCCGACGTGGTATCGCTGGCGCTGGCCTACGATGTCAACGCCATCGCCAAGGAGGGGCTGACCGCTGCCGACTGGCAGAGTCGCCTCGGCAACAACGCCTCGCCCTATACCTCCACCATTGTCTTCCTGGTGCGCAAGGGCAATCCCAAGCAGATCAAGGATTGGGATGATCTGGTGCGCAAGGATGTCGCCATCGTGACCCCCAATCCCAAGACCTCCGGCGGTGCCCGCTGGAACTATCTGGCCGCCTGGGGTTATGCCCTGAAGAAGAGCGGCAGTGAAGAGGGGGCCAAGCAGTTTGTCGGCGATCTCTTCAAGAACGTGAAGGTGCTGGACTCAGGCGCCCGCGGTGCCACCACCAGCTTTACCGAGCGTGGTCTCGGTGACGTGCTGCTGGCGTGGGAGAACGAAGCCCTGCTGGTGCTTGGTCAGGCGGGTGCCAGCGACAAGTTCGAGCTGGTGGTGCCTTCGGTCTCCATTCTGGCGGAGCCGCCGGTCGCGGTGGTGGACAAGGTGGCCAGGAAGCACGGTACCGAAGCGGTGGCCAAGGCCTATCTCGATTATCTCTACTCTGACGAGGGGCAGCATATCGTCGCCAAACATCACTATCGCCCCAGCAACCCGGCGATCCTGAAGGAGACGGCAACCCAGTTCCCGCAGCTTGCCTTCTTTACCGTCAAGGATCTGGAAGGGGATTGGGAGAAAGCCCAGAAGAAACACTTCGCCCAGGGCGGTCTGTTTGACCAGATCTATCAGCCGGGTCGTTGATAGCTTCGTTATCCATCACTGAACTGGCCCCTGTGCCAGCCGATAGGAGCACCAAGATGAACAAGATCCTCCTGGTTCCCGGTCTGCACAACAGTGGGCCGGATCACTGGCAGAGCCGCTGGCACGATCATTTTCCCCAATGGCAGCGGATGACAGGGCTGCCGTGGGACAAGCCGGACCTCAGGGTCTGGAGTGCCAAGCTGGCGAGCAAGCTGAAACGTCGCCGCAGTCGGGTCCATCTGGTGGCTCACTCCTTCGGCGCCCTGACCGCCATCGCGGCGGCCCGCTTGCAGCCGGAGAAGGTGGCCTCGATCTTTCTGGTGGCGCCCGCCGATCCTGACCGTTTTGGTATTGCGGATGAGGCCTTGGCCGGGCCGCTGCAGGTATCGGCCCAGCTGGTGGCCAGCCGCAATGATCCCTGGATGAGCTTTGAACGGGTCGAATACTGGAGCCGTCAGTGGCAGGTGCCGCTGTTCGATGCCGGTGAGGCGGGCCATATCAATGCCCAGTCAGGTCATGGGGACTGGCATCAGGGGCTGCATTTGCTGGGGGCACTCTACCGCCGTGGTGAGCTGGTGGTGGCACCGGTCAAGACCGCATCGTCCCGGCCGGTCGTACTGGGCTTTCGCTAGGTATCTGTGAAGTGGTTGGAGGGTTGGCGAGCGCGCTGTTCGCTGGCTACTCCATGCCCCCGTTCTTTGAATGCTCCGCTCCGTATTGCTCCATTTCTTAGGTCTTTTATTTATATAAAAGACCTTTTTTTATTTGGAGTGCGCCAAGAGCCTTGTGACTCTGCGGTTAGACAAAAAAGTGATTAGCAAAGTCGCAATTGATGTTTGTTGCCGATGAGGGGAGTGAGCAGAATCACCATATCGAAAATTATTCATAACAGATGGATGTGTTATGCGATTTGGTTCTTATTCTGTCCTGCCCGGTTTTGGCCCCACCTTGGGGTTCAGCCTGCTCTATCTGGGCCTGCTGGTGCTGTTGCCGCTCTCGGCGCTGGTGCTGTTCGCGGTGAACAATCTGACCCTGGCCGAGTTCTGGCAGGTGATCGGTTCGCCGCGGGTGCTCGCCTCCTTTCGTCTGAGCTTCGGGGCTGCCCTGGTGGCGGCGCTGCTCAACGCCCTGTTCGGTCTGATCCTGGCCTGGGTGCTGGTGCGCTACACCTTTCCCGGTCGTCGTCTGGTGGATGCGCTGATCGACCTGCCATTCGCCATGCCGACCGCCGTTTCCGGCATCGCCCTGTGCGCCATCTTCGCCCCCAATGGCTGGATCGGCCAATTGCTGGCGCCGCTCGGCATCCAGCTCGCCTACAACCCCATCGGCGTCGTTATCGCACTCACCTTTATCGGATTGCCGTTTGTGGTGCGCACCCTGCAGCCGGTGTTGCGGGAGGCTGAAACCGAACAGGAGGAGGCCGCTGCCAGCCTCGGCGCCGATCGCTGGCAGACCTTTATCCGGGTGCTCTGGCCGACCCTGATCCCGGCCCTGCTCACCGGCTTTGCGCTGGCGTTTGCCCGCGGGGTAGGGGAGTACGGTTCGGTCATCTTTATCGCCGGTAACCTGCCGATGGTCTCCGAAATCGCGCCGCTGATGATCATGAGCCACCTGGAGGAGTATGACTACGCCGGTGCCTCCGCCATCGCCGTGGTGATGCTGCTGATTTCGTTCATTTTGTTACTGCTAATCAACAAGTTGCAGGCCTGGAGCTGGTCTCGCATCGGAGGGAGCCGGATATGAGTTCATCTGCTATCGCTATTGAGGCGGCCTCTGTGGAGGTGACCCCCGCTCGCAAGGCGCCGGTCGTGATCCGTGAACCCCAGTGGGTCAAGTGGCTGCTCATCACGGTTGGTCTCTGCTGGTTTGCCGCCCTGTTGCTGCTGCCGTTGGCAACCGTCTTTATTCAGGCGCTGACGCCGGGGCTGGCTTTTTTCTGGCACGCCATCAGCGAGCCGGACGCTCTGAGTGCCCTCGGTCTGACCGCGCTGGTGACGCTCTGCGCCGTCCCCCTCAATCTGCTGTTCGGGATTGCTGCGGCTTGGGCCATCGCCCGTTTCCGCTTCCCCGGTCGGCAGCTGCTCATCACCATCATCGATCTGCCCTTCTCGGTGTCACCGGTGATCGCCGGTCTGATGCTGGTGTTGATGTTCGGCAGCCGCGGCTGGTTCGGTGACTGGCTGAGCGAACACGACATCAAGATCATCTTCGCCACCCCGGGGATCATCCTGGCCACCACCTTCATTACCGTGCCCTTCGTAGTGCGCGAGCTGCTGCCCCAGATGGAGGCGCGCGGCCCGGAAGAGGAAGAAGCCGCCATCATGCTGGGGGCGAGCGGCCTGCAGATGTTCTGGCGCGTCACCCTGCCCGGCATTCGCTGGAGCCTGATGTACGGCCTGCTGCTCTGTACCGCCCGCGCGGTCGGGGAGTTTGGCGCGGTGTCGGTGGTTTCCGGTCATATTCGCGGCCAGACCAATACCCTGCCGCTGCATATCGAGATCCTCTACAACGAGTACCAGACCGGCGCCGCCTTCGCGGTGGCAAGCCTCTTGGCTCTGTTCGGGATCTTCACCCTGCTGGGTGAAACCCTGTTGGCCCGGCTGCGTGCCCAGCCCACCAAATCTCACTGAATCACCGTTTTAAAGAGGCAGCCATGAGCATTCAGGTTCAACAACTCAACAAGCATTTCAATCAGTACGCGGCGCTGGCAGACATCAACCTCGACTTTCACGACGGTGAGCTGGTGGCCCTGCTTGGCCCCTCCGGCTGTGGCAAAACCACCCTGCTGCGGATCATCGCCGGGCTGGAGCAGGCCGACAGTGGCAGCGTGATCATCCGCGGTGAGGACGCCTCGGATCTCCATGTGCGCGAGCGCAACGTCGGCTTCGTGTTCCAGCACTATGCCCTGTTTCGCCATATGACGGTGTTCGAGAACGTGGCGTTTGGCCTGCGGGTCAAACCGCGCAGTGAGCGCCCGGCCGAGGCGGCCATTCGCGCCCGGGTCAAGGAGCTGCTTGATCTGGTACAGCTTAGCCACGTGGCCGAGCGCTATCCGACCCAGCTCTCCGGCGGCCAGCGTCAGCGGGTCGCGCTGGCCCGCGCGCTGGCGGTACAGCCCAAGGTACTGCTCTTGGACGAGCCCTTCGGTGCCCTCGATGCTCAAGTGCGCAAGGAGCTGCGCCGCTGGCTGCGCGAGCTGCACGACGAGCTGCACGTCACCAGCCTGTTTGTGACTCACGATCAGGAAGAAGCCTTGGAGGTAGCGGATCGGGTAGTGCTGATGAACGCCGGACGGGTCGAGCAGATCGGCACCCCGGCCGAGGTCTACGACCAGCCTGCCAGCTCCTTCGTCCACAGCTTTCTTGGCAGCGTGAACCAGTTCCGCGGTCGGGTGGCGGAGCAGGGATTCGGTGTCGGCGAGCAGCTGCTCGGCGGGCCGTCGGCTTCTCATCTTGCTCACGGCAGTGCCGCCATCGCCTATGTCCGTCCCCATGAACTGGATATTTTGCCAGCCGATGCGCCGGGCGGGATCCGCGCCACCATCACCCGTCTGCTGCCCATGGGGCCACGCATTCGGGTGGAGCTGCGTGGTGACGGTGAGACCAAAGGTGCCCATTACGAGGCGGAGCTGACCAAAGAGGCAGCCAAGCTGTTTGCGCCGGGGCAGGGGGTGAAGCTGGTGGCCAGACAGGCGCAGTTCTATCCCGACTACCAGATTTGATGCTGTGTTGCGGGCGGTGTGGCCGCCCGGTTCAGGCTGTTAGCTGGGCGTGATCCCGGCCATATAACAAAAATGAGGGGGGTGACCAGCTTGTGTCGCCCACCCTTCGCAGGAGGCGACAAGGTGAATTTTCAGCAGTTACGTATTATCCGGGAGGCAGCGCGGCGGGATTACAACCTGACCGAGGTGGCCAATGCCCTTTTTACCTCGCAATCCGGGGTGAGTCGCCATATCCGCGAGCTGGAAGAGGAGCTCGGTATCGAGCTCTTTATCCGCTACGGCAAGCGGCTGCTCGGTATGACCGAGCCTGGCAAGGAGCTGCTGGTGATTGCCGAGCGCATTCTCAATGACGCCAACAACATCCGCAAACTGGCCAGCACCTTTGCCAACCGCGACTCGGGCCGCTTGCTGGTGGCGACCACCCATACCCAGGCCCGCTATGCCCTGCCGCGGGTGGTGAAGGCGTTTCGCGAGCAGTTCCCGCTGGTACAGCTGGAGCTTCGTCAGGGCAGCCCGGAGGAGATAGTGCGGCTGGTACAGACCGGCGAGGTGGATATCGGCATCAGCAGCGAGCAGCTCGACAAGAGCGAAGGGGTGGTGGCATTTCCCTACTACCGCTGGCACCACAATATCGTGGTACCCGAGCAGCACCCTCTCGCTGGCGAGAGTGAGCTGACGCTGGCGGCGCTGGCCAACTGGCCCATCATCACCTATCAAGCAGGGTTGACCGGGCGGGTGCGGGTGGACGAAGCCTTTGCCGAGGCGGGCATCGAGCCGCAGATCCTGTTGACGGCGCAGGACTCAGATGTCATCAAGACCTACGTCGAGCTGGAGATGGGGGTCGGCATTCTGGCCGATATGGCGTTCGATGCCCTGCGGGATCAGGGACTGGTGCAGCTTGACGGCAGCCATCTGTTTGCCCCGCACACCGCCTGGATTGGCCTCAAGCAGGGGCAGTTCCATCACAACTTCGCTTGGCAGTTTATCCAGCTCTGTAACCCCGAGCTGGCGCTGGCGGATATACAGGCCCGCGCCATGGGCTGCGAGCCCGCCCTCGACTTCCAGATTTGAATCGGAAGAGATGACAGAAGGGGAGCCAATGGCTCCCCTTTTGCTATCCGGTGGCGAGTTACTTCACTTCATCCCACGCCATCTGCCAGTGGGAGCCGATACCCGGCTCGTACTGGGTGGCAGTGGTGGTCCACTGCTGGCAGTAGCCGCTGTAGGGGAAGGGCTTGCACTGATAGACCTTGCCATTTTTCGGCTGCTGAACCTTGGTACCGGCGGTGTAGGACTTGATGTTGTTCGGGAAGACGAAGTCATATTCGCCGCTGCTCTGATCCTTGAACATCAGATCCATGGTCTGCTGGATGGTCTCGCCGCCCGCTTTCGGGGTGGCCTTGATCACCAGCTGGTGGTGACCTGCCTTGAGCCCTTCCAGCGCCATGGTAAAGGAGTGGCTGCTGTCTTGGATATCTGCACTGCTTTCACCCTTGGCCACGCCGCCGTGGTCATAGAGGGTGTTGGAGACGGCCAGATCGCCCTGTGCGGTGACGGTGAAATCGAGAGTTGTCTTGCCGTTTTCCAGCACATAGTCGCTGGCCAGACCGCTGACGCTGATGCTGTCCACTACCGGCGGCTGCAGCTGTTGCAGGTCAATCTCGACTCGATCCAGTTTGCTGTCTCGATGCAGATAGACGGGGTTCATGCCGTAGATCGGATTGAACTGGCCATCGGCTCCTTGCTGACCGGCGCGGATCAGGCTCTGCTCGGCGTTGATCTTGCTGGCGAGGGCATGGGCCCAGTTGTTCTTCTGGCCCTGCTCGGCGGTGGTGATGGTCAACACGGTCTGCAGATCGGGGCGCTCGCCGTTGGCATCGAATACCCGGGTCATCGCCTTGTCACCCACTGCGAGGTCGATGGAGGGGTAGATGGTGCCTGCCTGGCTCCACTCCAGCGGCGGCTGACTACCATCTTTGAACTTGGCATCGATGATGTTGTAGAAGCTGTTGCTGGTGTCGCCCACTTCCCACACGCCGAGGATCACTTGATAACTGGTGCGCTCCGGCAGGATACAGTTATGGGTCACCTGCTTGGGCGGCTGTACCATGTTGCCATCGATGACGCAGAAGGGATTAAGGTCAAACGAGGCACGGGTGAGCGGCTGGTTGGGGTTCCAGTCCTGCTTGGTGAGGTAGTAGCGCCAGTTGCGGGTGACGTGGTTTGCGGTGAAGGTCCAGCTGATGGCGAAGGGGCCGGGCTGTACTTCACGCTTGGTCCAGCGGTCGCTGGTCTGGATGTTCAGCTCGCTCCAGCGCGGGCTGCCCGCCGAGGCGATTTGACCATCCTGCGGGCCGGTTTGCGGGAAGCCTGATGGGCCCTCCACGCTCTGGGGTTCCCACTGCACGCCGCCACACTGGCTGTTGCCGCCGGTTTTGCACAGATAGTTGCGGCTCTCTGGCTGGCTGATGTAGCCATGAGCCAGGGCGCTGCCGCTGGCCAGCAGAGCCAGCACCGCTGCGATGTGATGGAGTTGGATTTTTGCTGCCATACATTCCTCTGTTCGATAGATGTGGGCAGTCAGTTGGCCGGGGAGTTCCCCGATGCACACTTGCGTGTGGCAACCCCGCTATCCTGGACAAAACGTCTGTAGACCGGAGGCTTTGCGTCCCGACCTTTCGGTCAGTTTGCCAAATGACTAGATGGTTAGTGATGGGCCAAATGTTCGGCCATCAGCATTGTGCACCGCATTGATTAATTATTTGAAGTTAAATGTTTAAACGCATCATCAAATGGCGCGCAAATCATTCTAACTGGCTGTTTTTAAATTGTTCTCTTATCTGTGAATGGCGCCGATTAACGTTGAAGATGCCGATAAGATGCATGCTGACTGCGTGTTAGCGGCGTAAAAAAACCTGCCAGCTGGGCTGGCAGGTCGGGTGGCAAGGCGACACGGGTTGACGCCATCAATGACGGGCGCGCTGTTCTCCAGAGGAGGGAGATACGGGAGCCATCATTGGCGCTGTAGCTGACTCCTTGCCCAGTTTGAACACCGCAAGCCGCTCATCCAGGCTGCGGGAGAGACCGGCCAGCAGCTCGCTCTCCTGCGCCAGTTGCGAGGCGGACTGTGACATCTCCAGCGCCGAGTCGTTGATGCCGCTGACGTTGCGGTTCATATCCTCGGCCACCATGCTCTGCTGCTCGGCGGCGGTAGCGATCTGGGTCGCCATGTCGCTCACATGCTGGATGTGGTTGACGATCAGGGTGAGATCCTGCCCCGCCTGCTGGGACTGGTTGACGCTGCTCTCTGCCAGTTTGCGGCTGGTATCCATGGCGTTGGCGGCGGTGACGGCCCGTTGCTGCAGCTGGGCAATGGTGCTCTGGATCTCCTCGGTGGATTGGCGAGTGCGGCTGGCCAGCTGGCGCACCTCGTCGGCCACCACGGCAAAGCCGCGGCCCTGCTCACCGGCACGGGCTGCCTCGATGGCGGCGTTGAGGGCCAGCAGGTTGGTCTGCTCCGAAATGGCGCTGATGACAGCGGTCACTTCGCTGATCTGCATCACCCCCTCCTTGAGCTGGTTGACCTGCTGGGTGGCCTGCTCCACCTCGGTAGCCAGCGCCTTGATGCCGTGCACGCTGGCGTGAACGTCGCGGTTGCCGAGCCCGGCTTCACCGGTCGCTTCCTGGGTATCCCGCGCGGTATTTTCGGCGTGTCCGGCCACATCGGAGATGGTGGCGCTCATCTCGTTCATGGCGGTAGCGAGCTGGGCCAGCTGATCCCGCTGGCTGGTGACCGCCTGATTGGTCTGCTCGGCAGAGGCGGCGATGCGCAGGGCGGCATCCGCCACGTTGCGGGCCCCTTGGCTGGCCTCCAGCAGGGCGTGACGGATGGCATCGAGACTCTGGTTGGTGCAGCGGGCGACCACTCCCAGCTCATCCTTGCCCTGTACCGGGATGCTCACCACCAGATCCCCCTTGGCGACCCGTTGCATGGCGTGGTTGATCTGGCTGAGGGGGGAGACGATGGAGTGGGTGATGCGCCAGCCCAGCAGCCCCATCAGCAGGATCACGATAGCGGTGGCGGTCCCCATCTTCATGTACTGGGCCCAGATAGTCTGCTGAATATCCTGCAGCAGCATGCCGGAACCGAGGATCCAGCCCCAGGGCTGATAGCCGGATACCATGGAGAGCTTGTCGGCGGTTTCGCCCGATGGGCCTGTCCAGACATATTGCAGGGTGCCCTGTTTGCCCCCTTTGGCGATATCCACCATCTGATACCAGAACTGCCCGGTGGTGGCGGCACCCCCTTCACCCATCTTCTGCCCGACCAGTTCGGGGCGGATGGGGTGAACCACCATGGTGCGGTTCTCGTCGATGACGAACAAATAGTTGTTGCCATCAAAGCGGGTGTTGGTCAGCAGCTTGCGAGCCTCCTGCTGAGCCTGCTCTGCTGGCAGGGTGCTGGCCAGAAACTGGATCTGGCTCATGGCCTGCTCCAGTACCGCATTGAGCCGCGCCTCTCGCTCGCTCATCAGATTACGCTGGAGCGCGTTGGCCGAGATAAGCAGCAGCGAGACAAAACCGACAAACGCCAGTGCGAGCAGCAAAATCAATTTGCGGCTCACGGTAATATCACCGAGCTTGAACATGACTAAACCCTCATTTCCCTGTTGATTTTATGTGGCTCTGTACCGCGGCAGCCAGTTCGTAAGAGTTAACAACTCATTTACTTTCAGTCTCTTGCCGAGCTTTCTCAAATGAGCGTTTTAACATCAGTATAGTCAGCAGACAGCAACCCCCACTTTTTGGTAGCGTGTTGATGCGCATCCCAGCGCAATTTTTGCCAAAGAGTGTGAATGGTTTGGCATTTCTTCAAAAAAAGGAGTGGGCCCCGCTGCGGGTGACCCTATAACAAGAGGGAATTTATGAGTTCCATTGCCAGGAATTACTTCAACCAGCTCAACGCCGACTACCTGCAGGAGCACAGGCGCAAGGAGGATCTCTTCTGGTCCACCTATATGGGCACCAGCGACGATCAGGCCGGTTTCACCGCGGCCGAGCAGGCCTACAAGGCCTTTTGTGCCAATCCGGCCCGTCTGCCCAAATTGCGGGAGATGTTGGCGCAGGCCGACGAGGATGATCTCAAGCGCGGCCTGCAAGGCTGGATCGCCTTCTTCGAGTGCAATGTGATTGAAGATCCCGCCGCATCCGCCCTGATGGATGAGCTGGTAGCTGCCGAGGCGGCGCTGTTCGCCCGCCGCAAGGGGCTGAAACTGACCCTGCTGGATGAGCAGGGCCAGCAGGTCGCAGGCAGCCTGCCTGCCGCCAGTACTTCCCTTGCCGCCAGCCCGAACGAGGCGGTGCGCCAGAGCGCGCTCGCCATGTTCCGAACCCTGGAGCAATGGGTGGTCGGCAACGGTTTTCTCGAGGTGGTGGCGATCCGCAACCGCTTTGCCCGCGCCATGGGCTATCGCGACTACTTCGACTACAAGGTGCGCAAGAATGAGCAGATGAGCCCGGAGCAGCTGTTCGCCATCCTCGACGACTTTATTGCCCGCACCGACGCCCGGTTGCAGCAGAGTCTGGAAGAGCTGAAGATTGCCAAGGGTGAGGCGGCCCTGCTGCCCCATAACCTGCGTTACAGCGTGAGCGGCGATGTGACCCGCCAGCTAGATCCTTATGTGCCTTTCTCGCGGGCACTGCGAGATTGGGTCGAGAGCTTCCGCCGGCTCGGCATCCAGTATCGCGGGGCGACCCTGACGCTGGACTTGCTGACCCGGGAGGGGAAATACGAGAACGGCTTCTGCCACGGCCCGGTGCCGAGCTTCTTCCAACAGGGGGAGTGGGTGCCGGCGGTGGTCAACTTCACCAGCCTGGCCGATCCGGCGCAGGTGGGCAGCGGCTGGAGTGGCCTCAACACCCTGTTCCACGAGGGGGGCCACGCCGCGCATTTTGCCAATGTCACCGGCAACGCCCCCTGCTTCTCACAGGAGTTTCCGCCTACCTCCATGGCCTATGCCGAAACCCAGTCGATGTTCTGCGACAGCCTGCTGGACGATGCCGACTGGCTCAAGCGCTACGCCAGAAATGCGGCGGGAGAGGCTGTTCCCGACGCCCTCATCAAGGAGATGATTGAAGCGCGTCAGCCGTTTCGCGCTTTTAACGAACGCCAGATCGCGCTGGTGGCCTACTTCGAGCGGGATCTCTACGCCATGGATGAGGCCGAGCGCACCCCCGAGGCTGTGTTGGCGCTGGCCCGCCAGTGGGAGCGCAAGATTGTCGGGGTCGAGAGCCCGCGTCCGTTGCTGGCCATTCCGCACCTCCTTAATCAGGAGTCGGCCTGCGCCTATCACGGCTACCTGCTGGCGCTGATGGCGGTGGAGCAGACCCGCGCCTTTTTCCTCAAACGTGATGGCTACCTCACCGACAACCCGCGTATCGGGCCGGATCTGGCCGCCCACTACTGGGGGCCAGGCAACGGCATGAGTCACGATGAGACCCTGCGCAGCCTGACCGGCGAGGGATTCAGCGCGGTGCCGCTGGCCGAGGCATGCAACCTGAGCGCCGCCGAAGCGTGGCAACAGGCGCAAGCCTGCATGGCCGCCGCCCAGCAGCGCCCCACGGCTGGCGAGGGAAGCCCGCTCGATGCCCATATCCGCGTGGTACACGGCGCCGAGCTTATCGCCGACAACAGCGAGTCGGAAACCCGCATGCTGGCTGATTTCGAAGCGTGGATTACCCGGCGCTACTTTGCTGGAGATGTCAGAGAGGAGTTGAGCTGCGTGCAGTAAGTGATGTGATGAAGGCAGGCTTGTTATGAATAGGCAATTGGCAGGAGGGGAAACCTTCCTGCCATTCTTTTTGCTCATTGTTTACTACTCATCGATGACCTTTTTTCCACAATTTTCACAGATGGCATGTCGTTCAAAGCGATCCATGTTGGCCAGAAAGGGGCCGGCTGCCCAGCCGGTAATGAAGTCCTTGATAAAGGCTTTGCGCTTTTGCTCTGGTTTCACCTCTTTTCCATAGGATTTGTCGACCAGCACCACGACATGGTTGGTCTCGCGCTGACAACTCGGGCAGACGCGTTGTTCGGTGGATGAAAGCAAGGGGGACTCCTTGTCCGGAAGAGTGGGCAGCAGGTTGTTCGCCGCAGATATATACCGTCCCCATTTGATCCCTTTTTCTGGCAGGTCGTCAATCACGGCAGAGGTGGATTGTGCGCCATCTCCTGTGAAGAGGGGCGAGCCAACAAGGGTGACCAGAGGGGCCGATAGTCCCCTCTGCTGTTGCCGTTTGTCACACATTGCCACACAAGCTTCCCCCTCTGGCAAAGTCTTGTGACCGGACGGGGTTGTAATGGAGCCATGAGCAGGGGTGAGGCCCTGCCGCGATGGAACCAGGGAGCATGTTATGACGGGTAAACGGGTGTGGTGGCTGTTGCCGCTGCTGGCGGTCGGGGTCTGGTGGCTCGGTTATGCGGGGGATGCCAACGGGGTGTGGCCCTGGCGCCATGAGATGTTGCTGCTGACGGGCCTGCTGGGGATGGCCTATATGGCCATTTCGCTTTTGCTGGCGTTGCGCCTGCCGCAGTTGGAGGCGTGGTTTGGCGGTCTGGACCGGATGTTACGATTGCACCGTCAGACGGCCATCGGCGGTGCATTGGCACTGACCGCTCACTGGCTGCTGGTGGAGGTGCCCAAGTGGGCAGTCTCGGCGGGTTGGCTGAGTCGTCCCGCCCGGCGTGGGGCCAGTGCAGCTGGAGCTGGTGCAGGCAATGGCATTTCGCTCCATGCCCTTGGCAATACCCTGGGTGAGTGGAGTTTTTATCTACTGATCGCGTTGGTGGTAGTGAGCTTGCTGGCGCTGGTTAGTTATGGCCGTTTTCGGCTGATCCACCGGCTGGCGCCGCTCATCTATCTGGCGGGGTGGGGGCACGGGCTCTGCCTGTTGCCTCAGGTGGGAGCCATGACGCCTGTTGGGGTATCGATCTGCTTGATCGGCGGGATCGGTGCTATAGGGGCCCTCTACTCCCTGCTGGGACAAGTGGGGGCGCGGGATCGCCATCCCGGCCGGGTCATTGCGGTGCGGGCGCTGGCGGATCAGACCTGCGAGCTGACCATGGAGCTGGATCGGCCGCTCGCCCATTACCGCCCGGGCCAGTTTGCCTTCTTCGAATTTGATGCCAAGGAGGGGCCGCACCCCTTTACCCTGGTGCGGGTGTCAGCGGATCGGCGCCAGCTGGTGATCGCGGTGCGTGCACTCGGGGATCATACCCGTCAGCTGGTGGCAGAGGCGCGCGTCGGGGATGGGGTGGTGGTGACCGGCCCCTATGGCGCTTTTGTCGCCCCGCAAGGGGGAGGGCGAGCCCTCTGGCTGGGGGCCGGGATCGGTATCACGCCGTTTGTAGCCTGGCTGGAGGGGCTGGCTGCCCGTGGCGAGCGCGGCGAGGGGATCACCCTGATCCAGTGCGCGCCGGATCTGGCGGGGGCCGTTTACCATCGGCGGTTGGTGGAGCTCTGTCATCGCACCGGCGTGCGCTATCAGCTGCATCTGGACAAGGCAGCCGGGCGGCTGGATCTGGCCCGCATCGCGCAGGATGCGCCCGAGCAAGTGTGGTTTTGCGGGCCGGAGGGGATGGCAGATGCCCTGACCCGGCTGTTGCCGGACGGGCATCTGCATCGCGAGCTGTTTCGCTTTCGTTGAGCTAGATGGGCGCCGTTATTTGGCGCTGGCTGGCAACTGCTTGAGGGCGGCTTGTACCGCCGCCTCCAGCTGCGGGTCGCGCCCGGCCACCATGTCAGCCGGAGTGAGGGGCACCTGCAGATCCGGGAGCAGCTCCTGATTCTCGTAGAAGGTGCCGTCCGGTTTGCGCAGCCCCAGGGTCGGAATGCCGTAGGAGAGTCCCGGGATCAGCCGGGAGTCGTGGCTGTAGACCATGGTGCCGGTGCCGGGCACCGGATCGCCGACGATGGGGCCGACCTTGAGGGCGCGGTAGTACTCGGGGAAGGCGGAGCCTTCCGAGTAGCTGGCGGCGTTCACCAGCACCACCGAGGGCTTGGTCCACTGGCGAGTGGCGGCGTCGGTTTCACCCTTGCCCTGACGGGGCCAACTGCTGGCCATTCCCTTGGTACTGCCGCTGCCGGTCAGAAACTCCACCAGGGTATTGGCGAGATAGCCGCCGCTGTTGAAGCGGACATCGACGATCAGCGCATCGCGATTGCGCTGTCTGCCGAGGGCATCCGCCACCACCGCATCGTAGACCTCGCTATTCATTGCCGGCAGATAGACGTAGCCGACCCGCCCTCCGCTCAGGCTGGCCACCAGCTCCCGCCGTTTCTCAATCCAGCGATCCTGTTGCAGCTGGTACTCCTGCTGCTTGTCGATGGCAGTGAGCACTACCTCGTCAGTTTGCTTGTTGCCCTCCTGCTGGAAGGTGAGGGCGAGCCGGGCACCGGCCTGATGGTTGAGGGCCCGATCCAGCTCGGCCAGATTGGCAATCGGGCTGCCGTTGATGGCGAGCAGGCGGGCGCCCGGGGCGATATCGCTCTCCTGATCCAGCGGGCCGCCAGAGAGCATGGCGGTGAGCATCACCCCTTGCTCGCCATCCTGCCAGTAGCCGCCAAGGCTGGCGGTCTCGTCCGCCATGCGCGGGAAGGGGGCGGGGCCGCTGCCCCAGGTGTGGGAGACATTGAGCTCGCCAGCCAGCTCCGCCAACAGGTTGCCAAAGTCCCGCGGGTTGCCGATGCCCGGCAGCAGGCGGCGATAAGCGGCGACATAGCTATCCCAGTTCACCCCGTTCATATCGTCCAGATAGAACTCGTCCCGGGTGAGCCGGGCGATCTGATCGAAGGCGGCGGTCATACGTGCCTGCCAGCTGCTGGTGGGTTGCAAGGCGAAGGGGGCGCTGGTGGCTTCGCCGGAGTCGAGGTGGATCCGGGTGATCTCCCCATCCCGCACCAGGGTCGCCAGGGTGCCCTGCTGGTTGAGGCTTGCCAGCGCTGGGCCGGCCTGCTCGCCAAACAGTTCGCTGGTTTTGCCCTTGCGCAGATCCTGGCTGTAGCCCTTGATCTCGCTCTCGCTGTTGACCCCCATCTCTTCCACCAAATAGATCAGCTGGTCGCCGATGATGCGGCTGGCGAGCAGGGTGCCGGTGGGTTGCAGCAGCAGCGCTTCGCGATGGTTGAGACGATCGCTCTCAAAGCCGTATCCCCCTTTCGGCGGCTCCAGCTCGGCAATGGCATCGGCTCTGGCGGCGCGGCTGCTGTAAATGCCGAGCAGGTTGGTGACGAGGGGCTCGCCATCGGGCCCCAGTGCGCCAAATCGGGTCGATTGCCAATAGAGGATGGCGCCATCCTGGCTCCAGCCCGGTTGCCCATCCTGATAGCCGTTGAGGCTGACATTGACCGGTTTGGCCTTGGGATTGGCCGTGTCGATCACCGCGATCTCCTGCTCTGCCGCATCGGGGCGGAAGGTGAGCGCCAGATGGCGGGAGTCGGGGGCAAAGGCGAGATGCACCTCGTGGCGCGAGGGGTTGAAGCTGGCAGGCACCAGCTCCCGCTGCTTATTGCTCGCCAGATCCAGCAGATGGATGGCCTGGCCATCCACCACGAAGGCGAGCTGTTTGCCATCGGGGGAGAGCACCGGACGGCTGATCCCCTTGTCGGGAATCGCCAGCAGCAGACTCTCGGTCAAAGTGCCGGGATCGCTGAACAGCAGATCAGGGTCCCCCTTGCGCAGGCGATAGAGGGCGGGGTGCCCCTGCTGCTCCGACAGATAGATGAGGGCGCGCCCCTGCTCGGCAAAGAGAGGGCTGGATTGCTCGCTCGGGTCACGAGTCAGCTGGCGCACCCGCTCCCGCTCGGGGTCAACGGCAAACAGGTTGCCCTCGCTCACCAGGATCAGCTCGTCCGCCCCTTCGCTGACCAGCGCTTCGTCTGCCAGGGTCAGGGCCTCGCTCGCCTCATCCGGCGTGCTCGCCACTTGCGGTGTGAGGGTCAGCTTGCGTGGCTCGCTGCTACCGGCATCGAGGCGATAGAGCTCGCCCAGCCATGACCAGACCAGATCGCCACTGCGAGAGGCGCTGAGCCCCCTCACCGGATGGCCCTGATAGTGGGTCAGCTGTTGCTCCTTGCCGCTGGCGAGATCCCGGCGCCAGACGTTGAAATCGCCGCTGCGCTCGCTCAGGTAAAAGAGGCTGTCCCCCTTGTCGCTCCAGACCGGATCGGTAGCCGCCACCCGATCTTCGGTCAGCTGCTTGTGCTGCTTGCCATCAAACAACCAGAGACGGGGCACCGCGAACGAGTGCTGATGCTTGCGAAAGGGTTGATCCGCCGCGGGCATCTGATAGGCGATCCGCTCCCCGTGGGGGCGGGCCAGGGGCGCAGGCAGCGGCAGATCGGCCTGCAAGGTGCCGCCGGTGATCGGGGTCCAGTAGAGCTCGCCCCATTGGTAGCCTTCCGCGACAAAATGGTCGGCATCGGGCGCCCCCAGGCGCTGGCTGCTCAGCAGCAGCCGTTTGCCATCGGCGCTGAAGGCTTGCGGCAGATCGGTGCGCGAATCGCGGGTGAGGCGCACCATCTCGCCGCCGTTGGCGGGTACCACGAACACATCCTCGTTGCCGTAGAAATTGGCGGCAAAGGCGAGCTGTTTGCCATCCGGCGACCAGATTGGCCGCTGGCTCAGGTAGTCGCTGCCGGTGAGCGCCGTAGCGGGGCCACCCTCGGCACTGGCGACAAAAATGCGCCCCTGCCAGGTGAAAGCAAGCTGCTTGCCATCGGGGGAGAGGGCGGGCTCGCGCAGCCAGAGTGCATCGGCGGCGACACTGGCGGGCAGCCAGAGCAGAAGTGGCGAGAACAGCAGGGTGGCGAGGCGGCACGAAGAGCGCATGGCATGATCCTGTCGGGGAGTGGAGTGTTATCTTCGCCGATCATTGCCCCGGGTGCCAGCGCGATAATTTTTTGTATCTTGTTGTTTTAACTGTTAATTACCAATGAAAAATGACAGCGTTCAAGGAAGATGGCCTGGCTGCTGCAAGATATGTTTTGCCGGGCATATTGAGTATTGATGGCGATCCAATATCATGGCGCTCGCTCGCCGCTCGGCGGGCATCGTTCAGATGATCTGGTAACAAGAAAAGCCCGCACCAGAGGCTTGTCGAGGGATGGAATGAGAGCCGTATTACTGTGTTTGTTGGGGCTTTGGCCCGCATTGAGTTTTGCCTTTACCGAAAAAGCCGATTTGGTGGTGGTCAAGAAGTCGACCTATAGCCTGACCCTGATGAAGGATGGCAAGGAACTGAAGCGCTACTGGATTGCTCTGGGCCCGGCGCCCAAGGGGCACAAGCAGCAGGAAGGGGATCAGCGTACGCCGGAAGGACGCTACACCCTCGACTACAAAAAGACCAATTCCGGCTACTACAAAGCCATCCATATCAACTATCCGAACCTGGATGACATCAAGCGCGCCAATGAGCTGGGTGTTCGTCCGGGTGGCATGATCATGATCCACGGCCAGCGCAACAGCATTGGCAACCGCAGGGTTCAGCCTTCCAACTGGACCAATGGCTGCATCGCCATGCTCAACCACGAGCTGGATGAAGTGTGGGACGCGATTGATCCGGGTACGCCCATCGTCATCGAGCCCTGATCCCCTTGTGCACGCCCGCGACTCCGCGGGCGTTTTATTTCCCGCCAGTGATGACGTGACAGCGCTTGCTGTCCCGTGCTAGTTTTTTCGGCTCGCTTTGGCTGTGACAAGGAAGATCACATGATGTCAGTAACGAGCGTGCCCGAGCGAACGGGGATGCTCTGGTGGCGTGCCACACTGGATATGCTCCCGCTCTCCATTTCGGTGATCCCCTGGGGGATCCTGTGTGGCGCTTTGGCGTTGCAGGCAGGGCTGAGTCCGCTTCAGGCTCAGCTGATGTCGTTGCTGGTCTACGCCGGAGCCGCCCAGCTCTCGGCCACGACCCTGTTCGGGGCGGGCACGCCCCTGCTGCCCATCATGGGCTCCACCATGGTGATCACTTCCCAGCATCTGCTATACGGCTTCACCTTCCGCCGTGACGTATTGCCGCTCTCCCTGCGCTGGCGGGCCAGCCTTGCTTTTTTCCTGACTGATGAGATGTTCGCTGTGGCGCTGAAAGACCGGGAGCGCAGCGGCCACTTTGATCCGGCTTACGCGCTCATCGCGGGATTCGTCTTCTATCTGTTCTGGAATCTGGCGACCCTGCTCGGCATCGCGGCCGGTCAGTACATCGATGGACTGGACAGCATGGGGCTGGATTTTGCCATCGCGGCCACCTTCATCGCTATGACCATTCCCGCCATGAAAAACTTGCCCATGGTGGCGGCCACTCTGGTGAGCGGCGGCACAGCGTTGCTTACCAAGCCGCTGCTGGCGGAGATCCACATCATCGTCTCGGCTCTGGCTGGTATGGTGGTGGGCTATGTGCTGCACCGGATGAGGAGGTAGCGTGAGCTGGCTGATGATTGGCCTGCTGGCCCTGATCACCTTTTTCAACCGCTTCGCCTTCTTTTCTCGGTTGACCCGATATCAGCCGGGTGCCGAGATGGGGGCGTTTCTCGGCTTCTCGGCCCAGTCGGTGCTGACTGCAATCTGGTTGCCCATCGTCTTTAGCTACGAGCCGGGGATAGGTCTTGACTGGGATCCTGACTACCTGACCGCCACCCTGTGGGTGATGCTCTTGACCCTGTTGCGGCTGCCGACTCTGGTTGTGGTGGTGGGTGGAATGGGGGGCTTCTTCCTGCTGCGCTGGCTGGGAGGCATAGCCGAGCTCTTGCCTTGGTGAAGCGCGAGCCGTGATCTTGTGTAATGGATGTCATTATTCGACATCCGTCATGTCATGAATGTCACTTCAAAAAAAGCCTGCAAATGGTAAGGATATGGGCTCTATCCGTGAAGGAGTGTCCCATGTCTTTGATCGAAACCTGTCAGCGCATCGTGCGCGATCCCCATCTCTCCGCCGCCCAGAAGAGCCACGCACTGGCGCTGGCCGCCGAGAATGCGTTGCCCTACCCCGACCTGCCTGCCGCAGTCGCCGAGGCGATGGAACAGGGATTTATCTGCGACATGTTCGAAGGGCACGCCCCCTACAAGCCGCGTTATGTGTTGCCGGACTATGAAAAATTCCTGAGTCAGGGCTCTGCCTGGCTGGAGCTGGCGCCGCCGCAGGATTTCGACGAGGCGCTCAACGCCCTGCGCATCCTCTATCACCATGTCCCCTCAGTCACAGGCATGCCGGTCTGGCTGGGGCGGCTCGACCATCTGCTGTTGCCGTTTGTCGGCGCACTGGATGACGAGACCCTCTATCGCAAGCTGAAGGGGTTCTGGGTCTATCTGGATCGGGTGCTGCCGGACGCCTTCATGCACGTCAACATCGGGCCGGATGATAACCGCATCTGCCGTCTGCTCCTGCGCATCGACAACGAGCTCAAGCAGGTGGCGCCGAACCTCACCTTCTTCCACGATCCGGAGCAGACCCCGGACGATCTGCTGCTGCAGGCGGTGAAGAACATCGCCGAGTGCAGCAAGCCGCACATCGCCAACTACCCGATCCACCGCGATACCTTCGACGCTCGTGGTTTTGGTATCGTCAGCTGCTACAACGCCCTGCCGCAGGCCGGTGGCGCCAATACCCTGGTGCGCATCTCCCTCAAGCGGGTCGCCGAGCAGTGTCAGGGGATCGATGACTTCCTCGGCTGCCTGCTGCCCCACTACTGCCGTTTGGCCTCCCAGCTGATCGAAGCGCGGGCCGCATTCCTCCACGATGAGTCCGGTTTCTTCGACAGCTTCCTGGTCAAGGAGGGGCTGCTGGATGAGGACCGTTTCGTCCCCATGTTTGGCATCTACGGCATGGCGGAAGCGGTCAATATCCTGATGGATAAAGAGAATCTGCCGGATCGCTACGGCCATGGCGAGGAGGCGAACCAGCTTGGCTATCGCATCTCGGCCCAGCTTTCCGCCTATGTGACCACGACCCCGCAAACCCATGCCTGGGGTGGCCGCGCTTTATTGCATTCGCAAGGTGGCCTCAGCATCGATGTGGCTGTTACCCCCGGGGTGCGCATTCCCTACGGGCATGAGCTGGATCCGGCCAGCCATGTGCTGGCACTGGCACCGCACCACACTTATTACCATTCGGGGATCAGCGAGATCCTGACGCTGGATCCCACCATCCGCCAGAACCCGCAGGCGCTGTTGCAGCTCTGCAAAGGGGCGCTCGCCATCGGTATGCGCGAGTTCACCGCCAACGTGGCCGACAGCGATCTGGTGCGGGTGACCGGCTACATGATCCGCAAGAGCGACGTGGCCCGCTTCGCAGAGGAGGGGTCGCGCTTGCAGACCACCTGTCTCGGTGCCGAGGCGAGTGAAGTGACCGCCATTCGTCAGCGGGCACCGCGAGTGGTCGCCCACGAATCGACTATCGGCGAGTATTGAGTTCGCACCGATGGCTGATGTTTTGCCAACACGCAGCGCCCTGGTAAGCAGGGTGCTGCCGTTCTCCTGTGTCGATGGGCCGGGCAACCGGCTGGTGCTGTTTCTGCAAGGGTGCAACTTTCGCTGCCCCGGCTGCCACAACCCGCACACCATAGGGCTGTGCGACGATTGCGGTGACTGCCTTGCGGTCTGCCCAAGCGGCGCCCTGACCTTGAGCGAAGGCAAGGTTCATTGGCAGGCAACGCTCTGCACCGATTGCGACGCCTGTCTGGATGTCTGCCCGCGCAGTGCCAATCCCAAGACCACAACCATGACGGTGGCCGACGTGTTGGCCCTGCTGCGCCGTTACGGCCCACTGCTGAGCGGGATTACCGTCTCCGGCGGCGAGGCGACCACCCGGCTCCCCTTTGTGGTTGCGCTCTTTACCGCCATCAAGGTCGCGCCGGATCTGGCCCATCTCACTTGCCTGCTCGACAGCAACGGCTCGCTGGCCGAAACCGGCTGGCAGCGGCTGCTGCCGGTGCTCGACGGCGCCATGCTCGATCTCAAGGGGTGGCGTGACTCGGTGCATCACTCCCTGACCGGCTATGGTCGCGAGCGGGTGCTGGCATCGCTGCAACTGCTGGCACGCCACGGCAAGCTGACCGAACTGCGGCTGCTCCATGTGCCTGGCAAGAGCGATTTTCTGGATGCGAGTGGTGAGCTGGACGTGGATCTCGCCGCCTTCTTGCAGCGGCTGGGGCCTGTGCCCATTCGCCTCAACGGCTTTCGCCATCACGGGGTACGGGGGGAGGCGGCGCAATGGCCAGAGGCTCACCAAACCGAGCTGGAACAGCTGGCCAGCCGTTTGCGTGCAGCGGGATTGGGGCCGGTCTCACTGCCTGCCTTGATGGGCTGAGTGGTTGCGTCATCCGGTGACCGTCATTGCGTGAGATGCGGCATGGAAAGGCCGCAACTGTGATTTCTGTCTATTGGTGGGGGCGAGAACGGCGGCTAGAATAATGGCCATCTTCTTACCCCTCAATGACAGATAATCATGAGTGAAAGCAAGGCGTTATATCGGGTTCAGTTTATTTGCCACAGCGAGCGCTACGAAGTGTATGTGCGCGAAGTCAATCAGGGCCAGCTGTTCGGTTTTATCGAGATTGCCGACTTTGTCTGGGACAACCATACGGCGCTTATCGTCGATCCCAGTCACGAGAAGCTCAAGAGCGAATTTGCCGATGTGCGCCAGACTCTTATTCCCATGCATCAGGTGCTGCGCATCGATCAGGTGAAAAAGCAGGGGGCTGCCCGCATCACGGATCTGGGCAGCAACGTCGCCTCCTTCCCCAGCCCCATCTATACCAAACGTCCCTGATCCCTTATTGCCGTTGATGTTTCGCCGCGGTGAAACATCAATCATTGCTCTCTGTCGTCCGGCTCAGGGCTCAATCAATTCGCGACCCAGTTGCAGGATCCGATGGCGGAACCAGTGGCGGGCCGAGCCATCACCGGCCGGGCCATACCAGACCAGACTGTGACTCACCTTGCCGTAATCGAACGGTGCCGGACGCATCACCAGATCCGGCTGACTGGCCATGCAGGCCGCCCAGCCACCGATGGCGGTGAGGATCAGGTCGGTCTGGGGGAGCAGGGCCGCCGCGCTGGCAAAATCGGGCAGGGTGGCGCCAATCTGGCGACGCACCTGCTGCTGGGCCAGGCTCTGTTCGAAGAAGGGGTTGGCCAGCTCCTGATCCCGGATGGCGATATGGCGCCAGCTCAGGTAGGCATCGAGATCCCAGGGCTTGGCTAGCGCGGGATGGTTTTTGCGCAGCAGGCAGACCAGTTTTTCTTCCCGCAGGGTCTCCCACACCAGCCCGGGCTGGCGCGGCAACGGCTGGCTCTGGTCATGGGGCAGGATCACGAAGTCGAGTTTGCCCGCTGCCAGCGCCTCCAGCCCCTGCTCATCCTTGTTCCAGATCTCCGGCACCATGCCCGGCACCTCCTGCATCAGCTGACCCAGAATGGGGCCCACCGGCCAGGTCATCACGCTCTCGCGCAATCCCAGCCGCAAGCTGCCCTGCCACTGCTGCGGGTTGAAGGCATTCTGGCGAGTGAGGCCGTTCAGCTCCCCCAGCAGTCGATGCAGGGTGGGAGCCAGTCGCTCGGCCATGGGGGTGAGCAACAGCTGGTTGCCCTGACGGTAGAGCAGTTGATCCCCCAGCAGATCTCGCAGTTGGTTGAGGGTTTTGCTGACGGTGGAAGGCGTGGTGCAGAGCCGCTCGGCGGTGCGGGTGACGCTCTGGTTGTCGAGCAGCAGGTGCAGGGTGACCAGATGGCGACCTCCCAGCCGAGAGAGAGCGATCAGATCCATAGTGGCTCCTGAAATTGATGAAGATAAACAGGCTTGGAATCAGAAAGATTCAACGTGACCTGCTGGCATTCTCTCACAGCAGGGGGAGGGTGAGCAGACTCCTCAAGAGGTGACTGCGAACGCAACAGACAAAAAGCCCCGCCAAAGCGGGGCTGATGCGGATTAGCCCTTGAGCACCGCCGCCATGGCGTCAGCCACATAGTCGACGTTGCGGCTATTGAGGCCCGCCACGCACATGCGGCCGGAGCGTACCAGATAGACGGCGAACTCCTCGCGCAGGCGATCTACCTGCTCCGGGGTGAAGCCGGTGTAGCTGAACATGCCGCGCTGGTTGATGAAGTAGCTGAAATCGCGGCCCGGCACCTTGGCGCTCAGCACCTCGAACAGCTTCTGGCGCATCGCCTTGATGCGGGTGCGCATCTCGGTCACTTCATCGACCCACATGGCGTGCAGCTCGGGCTGGCTCATCACCGCCGCGGTGATCTGGCCACCGTGGGTGGGAGGGCTTGAGTAGTTGCGACGCACGGTGGCCTTCATCTGGCCCAGCACACGGCTGGCCTCTTCGGCATCCTGACAGATGACCGACAGACCACCGCAGCGCTCGCCGTAGAAGGAGAGGTTCTTGGAAAACGAGTTGCTGACGAAGAAGCTGACGCCGGCGGCCACCATGGCGCGAATGGCGTAGGCATCCTCTTCCAGCCCGTCACCGAAGCCCTGATAGGCGATATCCATAAAGGGGATCAGGTTCTTCTCGACCACCAGCGCGATCACCCGATCCCACTGGGCGCGGGAGAGATCCACCCCGGTCGGGTTGTGGCAGCAGGGGTGCAGCAGCACGATGCTCTTCGCCGGCAGGGTGCTCAGGCAGTCGATCATCGCATCGAACTGCACGCCGCCGGTGGCCGCATCGTAGTAGGGGTAGTCGTGCACCTTGATGCCGGCCCCCTCGAACATCGCTTTGTGGTTGTCCCAGGTCGGATTGCTGACCCACACCTCGGAGGTCGGGAAGTAGCGCTTGAGCAGGTCGGCCCCGATCTTCAGCGCGCCGGAGCCACCGATAGTCTGGATGGTGGCGATACGGCCGGCCTTGACCGCTTCATGGTCGGCACCAAACAGCAGGTGTTGCACTGCGGTGCGGTAGTTGACGGCGCCTTCCATCGGCTGGTAGGGGCGCGGGGCCGGGGCGGCGGCGCGCTGGGCTTCGGCCTGCTGCACCGACGGCAGCAGCGGAATGCGCCCCTGCTCGTCGTAATAGAGGCCAATCCCCAGGTTCACCTTCTGCTCGCGGGTGTCTTTGTGGAAGGTCTCGACTAGCGTCAGGATGGGGTCGCCAGCGTAGGCATCGACGTGTTCAAACATGGGGGATCCTTGAAATTGACTGTCCAGTAAAACCGGCGGTCAGCCGGGCTGGACATCATGGCGCAAAGCTGGCGGTGGCTCAAGCCTGATGCTGGTAGAGCCTGAAGGGATGGCGCCGCGATCCTGCTTACTTCAAATAGGATCGCAGGACGCTGACCACCTGATCCAGATCCCCCAGCCGCTCGGAAGGGGTGGCATCGGGGGCGCCGAGATGCTCGCGCATGTGTCCCTCCAGTACCTCCAGCATCAAGCCGTTGACGGCGCCGCGTATGGCGGCGATCTGCTGCAAAATGGCGGTGCAGTCGCTCTCCTGCTCCAGCGCGCTCTCCAGCGCACCGGCCTGTCCCTTGATGCGGCGCACCCGTGCCAGCAACTTCTTTTTGTCGTGAATGGTGTGGGACATGACGGATCCTCTCGATCAATAAAACTATACTGGGGTATAGTATATTGCATCGTCGCTCTCAGGAGAAATCCATGTCATCCCTCGCTCAATCCCACTGCCATCAACCCGTCATCCACGAGGGCAATCCGCTGGCCGAACAGAAGACACGCTGGGCCGTATTGCTGACCGTCATCATGATGGTGGCGGAGATTGGCGGCGGCTGGTTCTACAACTCCATGGCGCTGTTGGCCGACGGCTGGCACATGAGCTCCCACGCACTGGCGCTCGGTCTCTCGGTGCTGGCCTACCGCGCCGCCCGCCACTTCGCCCGCGACCACAGATTCAGCTTCGGCACCTGGAAGATCGAGGTGCTGGGTGGCTTCACCAGCGCCCTGTTACTGGTGGGAGTGGCTGGGTTGATGCTGTTCGAGTCGGTGTTCCGGCTGCTCGATCCCAGCCCGATCCACTATCAACAGGCGATCGCTATCGCGCTGGTGGGGCTGCTGGTGAACCTCGCCTGTGCTTGGCTGCTCATGGATGATCACGGCCACCATCACCACGGCCATGGGCATGACCACCATCATGAACATCACGACCACGCTCATCATCATGACCATGACGATCACCACGGCCATCAGGATCTCAACCTGCGCGCCGCCTATATCCACGTGCTGGCGGATGCGGCCACTTCCATGCTGGCGATTCTGGCGCTGGTAGGGGGCATGCTTTGGGGGGGCCGACTGGCTGGATCCGCTGATGGGCATAGTGGGTGCCGGGCTGGTCGCGGTGTGGGCCTGGGGACTGCTGCGCGACTCTGGTCGGGTGCTGCTGGATGCCGAGATGGATACCCCGCTGGTGGCGGAGATCCGCGAGGTCATCGCCGAACTGCCACAGACCGAGATCCGCGATCTGCACGTCTGGCGGGTAGGGCAGCAGCAGTATGCCTGCGTGCTCTCTTTGCTGATGGTCAATCCGCTACCGGCGCAGCAGATCCGCGAGCGGTTGGCGATCCATGAAGAGCTGGTGCATGTGACCATCGAGATCGCCAGCAAACAGGATAAATAACGGGGGCCCTTGGCCCCCTGGTTTCAGTGCCGTTGGCACTCTGATGTCAGTGCGGCTGCCCAGTGATCTCATCCTGGGGCTTGTGTTGCCACACAGCGCCGAGCAGCAGCTTGAGCAGCAGCCCAGGCGGGTTGTCCAGCAGCTTGCCCGACTCCAGCAGCAGCTGACCGTCGGCGCGAAACCCGAGGCTGGCATCTATGGTGCCATCCTCCGAGACCACCTGGATCAGGCCATTGAGGGCGGAGCGCTCACCGGGCTGACAGCGCAGCCGCAGTTCGCGGGGTTCCCCCAGCAGGGTGAAGGCGCGGCTCAGCGGGGGCGAGTCTTCATAATCGGGCCAGTTGAAGAAGTGATACTGCTCGGCCAGGGTGCCAGCCTGCTGGCAAAACTGGTCGAACAGCTGCCCGATCGCCTGATACTCCTGATCGAGTCGTCTTGCCTGCTCTTCAATCCGTTTCATTGCTTACTCCTTGTCTATCCACTTGATCAGACATTGCTTTTCTGACCCCGTGACTGCCGTTTTCCAGATATGAGGCCAAATGGCCACGAGGTCTGTGAGCCGGATCGAAGTTTCAGTCTGAAAACGTTATCTTGTTGAAACTGGATGGTTTTTTTCCCTTCCGCTCACATTTGAATCGATTGCCGCTGATTAATATGGCACCGCTTGGCAATGACCGGGTGCTCGACTATCGAGACTAACTACAGCGGGAATTATAAAAATATGGATATGAAAAAGACCAAAGTGGCGCTGGTAACAGCCTCACTGCTCGCGCTTTTGTCTGGCTGTAATGACAATAGCTCTGATGCCTCCGGTGTGAACCCCGTCCCCCCTACACCTGAAGTCACCGATGGGCCTGTCGCTCGCTTGCCCAAGATGGATCCCCCCAAGGAGCTGCTGCAAGCAGGTCCCAACGAGGTAGTCATTGCGCTGGTGGATACCCAGTCGGCAGCCAAGGGGGCCAAGGCTCCGTTTGACAGCCACAGCCTGCACCTTTGGAACAACGATGCCTGTAACGCTACCTCTGATAGCGGCCTGAATACCGGGTGGGATGACAAGAGCAAGACTCCTGCCACTGCCGACAGCTTTGGTCCGGCCTGGGTCGTGCCGCTCAAAAATGTGGAAGGGTGCATCAACTTTATCGCTCGCAACGGCGATCTGGCCAACCTGACCGGCAGCGATATGAAGGTGAGCTTCAGTGAGCACCCGGATCGCACCGTGGCCATCGTCGCGGGCAAGAAAGATCTGTTTGGCAGCCGTGCCGAAGCCTTTACCGCCGCCTTTGGCGTGGCGGGGGCCAGCGCTCATCTGATCGATGGCAATACCCTGATCTGGCAAGGGGGCAAGGACAAGCCCCACGTTCGCCTCTATTACAGCGACTCGGGCACCATCAAGGCCAATGCCGATGGGGTGTTCGATTTCCCCTATATCAGCTTGACCGCGACCGGCCTGACTGCCGAGCAGCAGGCCAAATATCCGCATCTCAAGGATGCTGCCGCCTTCGCCCTGCCTGCCGGTAAAGATCTCAAGCCCCTGCTCAAGGGGGAGCTGGTGGCTATCGGCACCGATGCCGACGGTATCCTGCAAGGAGCCACCCTGGTGCAGAGCGCCGGCGCCCTCGATGCGCTCTATGCGACAGAGGCGACCAAGCTGAGCTATGGCGCCGTGGTAGAGGGTAACCGGGTGACCTTCCGCCTCTGGGCGCCGACCGCCAAGTCGGTCAAGTTGGCCCTCTACAACGCCAGCCACCAGAAGAGTGGCGAGGTGGCCATGACTTTCGACAGCGCCAGCGGCAGCTGGAGTTACGAGGGGGGGCAGCGAGCTGATCGGCCAGTTCTACCGTTACGACATGGAGGTTTACCACCCGCTGAGCCGCAAGGTTGAGCGCTATGAGGTGACCTATCCCTACTCCTTGAGTCTGGCGATGAACTCCGAGTTCAGTCAGGTAGTGGATCTCGACGATCCGGCCCTGAAACCGGAAGGATGGGACAGCCTCAAGGCGCCCCACAGCCAGCAGAACCCCGCCGACATCACCATCTATGAGGCCCATATTCGCGACCTGACCGGTAACGATGCCTCCACCGATGAAGAGAAGCGCGGCAAATTTGTCGGCCTGACCCAGCCTGACTCTGTACCGGTCAACCATCTGAAAGCGCTGGCAAAAAGTGGCGTCAGCCACCTGCACCTGCTGCCGGTGTTCGATATCGCCACCGTCAACGAGGATCCGGCCAAGGTAGCCAATCTCGGCGATGACTTCAGCAAGCTCTGTCAGGTCAATCCGGATGTGAAAACATCTAAATTTGGCGGCTACTGTGGTGGCGGTCAGACCGTGGGAGATGTGCTGGCCGACCTGCAAGGGGGCGACAGCAAGGATAATCCGCAGGTGCAGGAGCTTTCCGGTTACCTGCGCGGCGTCGACTCCTTCAACTGGGGTTATGATCCCTACCACTACACCACGCCGGAAGGCTCCTACGCCACCAACGCCGAGGGCACCAAACGTATTCTGGAGTTCCGCGAGATGGTCAAGGCCATCAAGCAGAACATCGGCATGAACGTGGTGATGGACGTGGTCTACAACCACACCAACGAATCCGGGCTCGGCCCCAAGTCGGTGCTCGACAAGATAGTGCCCTGGTACTATCAGCGCCTCAATCCGGAGACCGGCTCGGTGGAGAACTCCACCTGCTGCTCCAACACGGCGCCGGAACACGCCATGTTCGCCAAGCTGATGGATGACTCTCTGGTCACCTGGGCGCGCGACTACAAGATCGACGCCTTCCGCTTCGACCTGATGGGCCACCATCCGAAAGATCAGATGGTTCAGGCGCTGGCCGCGGTGAAGAAGGTCAATCCCGAGATGTACTTCTACGGCGAGGGGTGGAACTTCGGCGAAGTGCAGGATGATAAGCGCTTCGTGCAGGCTACCCAGAAGCATCTGGGCGGTACCGGTATCGGCTCCTTCTCCGACCGCTTGCGCGATGCAGTGCGCGGCGGCAGTCCGTTCGACGGCGGCGATACCATTCGCAAGACCCAGGGCTTTGGCAACGGTGCCTTCGTCGATCCTAACGAAATGAGCAAGGTGGAGCTGGCAACTGCCTTGCACCAGTCCGATCTGGTGCGGCTCGGCATGGCGGGCAACCTCAAGGAGTTCGTGCTGACCGACAAGGATGGCATACCGAAGAAAGGCGCCGAGATCGACTACAACGGCCAGAGCGCCGGTTATGCCCAGGATCCGGTGGAAGTGCAGAACTATGTCGACAAGCACGACAACCAGACCCTGTTCGACAACCTGATCTACAAGGCGCCTGCCGGAGCCGATCTGGTGCGGATGCAGGGGGTCTCGCTGGCGACAGCCATGCTGGGTCAGGGCATTCCCTTCACCCACGCCGGTGTCGAGCTGCTGCGTTCCAAATCCATGGAGCGGGACAGCTATGACTCGGGCGACTGGTACAACAAGGTCGACTACACCCTGGGCGACAACAACTTCGACAAGGGGTTGCCGCGCAAGGACAAGGATGGCGACAACTATCCGCTGATCGAGCAGGTGCTCGGCAAGCATGCCAAGCCGGGCTCGGCCGAGATGGCGCAGATGGCGCAGATGGTGAGCTTCTATCAGGAGTTGGCGGAGCTGCGCAACTCTTCCCGTCTGCTGCGTCTGGGCAGCGGCGCCGAGGTGATCAAGCGGGTCGACTTCCGCAATACCGGCCCGGATCAGGTGCCCGGCCTTATCGTCATGACGGTGGATGATGGCGTCAGTGCCGGGGCGGATCTGGATCCGGCCATCGACGGTCTGGTGGTGATGATCAACGCCAGCAACCAGAGCCAGAGCATCAGCGATTTCCGTGACGGTAACGATCAGCCGATCGACCTGAGCGGTCTGCAACTGAGCTCTGCTCACCACGCCAACAACAGCATCGCCCGCGATGCCGCTGTCAGTGGCGGTACCCTGACGCTGGGGGCCTGGTCTGCCGCCGTGTTCGTCAAGCCGCAGTCTGGTGCACAGGGCGCGGGCCTGCCGGTCAGCAAGAAGACCGACCTGAGCACCCTGCCACCGTTTGGCAACACCGATGTTTATCTGAAGGGGTTCCTCAATGAGTGGGGCAACACCAACCAGATGACCTTCAGCGGCAACTTTATGTACGAGTTCACTACCGAGGTGAGCACCGACAAGCTGGGTACCACCAACGTCAAGATCGCTGACGCCAGCTGGGGGGCGGTCAACTACGGCAGCTGCAACGACGGTGGCAAGCTGGTGGTCGGCACTCCGCTGACCCTTTGCAAGGGGGGAGAAACCGGCAATATCGGTGTCGATCTGGCCAAGGCAGGCAGCTACAAGTTTGTCTTTACCGCCATGAACAAGGACAAACCGACCCTGAGCGTCAGCTTCACCGAGCCGGTGCAGAGCTGCAAGGTGCTGGATACGGTGGCGGGCAATCCGCTCGGCTACAACCTGTTCGTCAAGGGTGAGCTCTCCAGCTGGGGAGCCCAACCTCAGTACCAGCTGAGCTACAAGGGGATGGACGGTGATCTTGCCATCTATCAGGCTGCGTTCAACTATGCCGGCAGCACCGAGTTCAAGGTCGCCAACGAGGACTGGAGCAAGGAGTACCTGCTCAACGGTGGCGGCGCGGTGAACGCTGAAACCGGCTATTCGTTCGCCTTCTCCAAGGGGGGCAGTGCCAATAACAGCATCACCCTGCCGCAGGGGCTGTGGAGTGTGCTGGTGAAGGTTGACCCGGCTGGCGTCAAGGCGGGCACAGCCGTCATTCAGGAGTGCAGCGTCAAGTAAGCAAGCCATTGAGTCTGGGGGATGGCTCGGCGCCCCCGGGTTGAATTCCACCTCGCCAAGGGTGGGATAACTCCGAGAGAGTAAGCAAAGCGCGACTGCCGACCGGCAGGCGCGCTTTTTCTTTTACGGGGTGCCGTGAGAGGAATGAGAGGAAAAAGAAAAGCCGCCCCGGTTGGGGGACGGCTTTTGGCTGGGATGCCATTGGCTGGCTTAACGCTTGCGCAGCAGCCGCAAGGCGTTGGCGGTCACCAGCGCGGTGGCGCCGGTATCGGCCAGCACCGCAATCCACAGGCCGGTGATGCCGAGCAGGCTGGTGACCAGGAAGATGGCCTTCAGCCCCAGTGCCAGCGCGATATTCTGGTGAATATTGGCCAGTGCCGCCCGCGACAGCCGGATCATCGCGGCAATACCGCCGAGCTGGTTGTGGGTCAGCGCCGCATCGGCGGTCTCCAGCGCCACATCGGTGCCGCCCCCCATGGCGATGCCGATACTGGCCCGCTTCATGGCGGGGGCATCGTTGATGCCATCGCCGATCATGGCAACCTTCCGGGTGCTGGCCAGCTTGGCGATCTCTTCTACCTTGTTCTCCGGCAGCAGACCGGCGCGCCAGCCCATACCCAGCTCGGTGGCGATCGCCTCGGCGGCGTTGGGGTTGTCACCGGTCAACATGATGCTTTTGAGCCCGAGCTGATGGAGTTCTTGTAGCGCGGCCGCCGCTTCGGGCCGGGTCTGATCCCGCAGCGCCAGCAGGGCAACCGGCAACGCCTGAGCATCGCTGCTCTGGCAGAGCACCACAACGGTCTTGCCCTGCCGCTCCAGCGAAGCAATCCGGGTTTGCTGTTCCATATTCAGGGCTGCCACCCGGCTCGGTGCCAGCAGTTGCCACAGTTCACCGTTGATGCGTCCCTCAACCCCCATGCCCGGCAGAGCGCGCAGGTCGCGGGCCTCCGCCAGCGTCAGCCCCTGTTCGGTCGCGTTGGCGACCACGGCGCGGGCCAGCGGGTGGTGGGAGCCCTGCTCGATGGCAGCCGCCAGTGCCAGCAACTCGGTCTCCGGTTGGCCATTGAGGTTCACCAGCTCGGTCAGTTGCGGCTTGCCCAGGGTCAGGGTGCCGGTCTTGTCAAAGGCGACAGTGTCGATATGGGCCAGTCGTTCCAGTGCGGCCCCCCCTTTGATCAGCGCCCCCTGACGGGTGGCGGCGGCCAGTGCCGAAGTAACCGCTGCCGGGGTGGAGATGACCAGCGCGCAGGGGCAGCCGATGAGCAGCAGCGCCAGCCCGCGATAGATCCACTCGTCCCAGCTCTGGCCGAAGGCAAGGGGTGGTACCAGCACCACCAGCAGGGCGACCAGCATCATGGCCGGGGTATACCAGCGGCTGAAGCGGTCGATAAAGCGCTCGATGGGGGCGCGCTGGCTCTCGGCCTCTTCAATAAGGTGCAGGATGCGGTCGATGGCGTTGTTGCCGGGCTCGGACACCACCTCAAGGCGCAGCACCCGATCGGCAGCCAGACTGCCGGCCGGCACCTTGTCACCCTGGCGGCGTTCCACCGGAATGGATTCACCGGTCAGGGCGCTCTCGTCAAACGCACCGAGCTCATCGAGTAGACGGGCATCGGCAGGTAGGCGGGCACCCGGGGCGATTTCGATGATATCGCCGGGACGCAGCTCATCGGCGCCGACCTCTTCCCTCACCTCGCCCTCGGCAGTGGTACGGATGCGCAGCGCCTTGTCGGGCACCAGCGCCATCAGGGCGGTCACTCCGGCCCGGGCACGTCCGGCGGCGTAGGCCTCCAGATGTTCACCCAGCATAAAGAGCAGCAGCACCATGGCCGCTTCGGCGGTCTCGCCGAGAAACAGGGCGCCCACGGCGGCCACCGTCATCAAGGTCTCGATGGCGAAGGGGGAGCCGCTTTTGGTCAGCGCCCACGCCTTGCGAGAGATAGGCCACAGCCCCCAGAGGGTCGCCAGGGTAAAGAGCGGCTGACCGAACTCGCTCGGCAGCAGGGCGGCAACCAGCATCAGACCGGCCAGTGACAGGGGCTGCCAATATTTGCCCAAAAAGTTACCGAATAGATTGCCCTGCAGGGGCTGTTGTGAAGCTTGCTTGCGGCCAGCTGCCTGTTTGTCAGCGCTTTCCCCCTTGAGCTGGAAACCGGCGGCCAGCACGGCGGCGGTGACGGGATCGGGGGAGAGGCCGGGGGCCAGATCCACTACCAGCTTCTCGGTGGCAAACAACACGCGTGCCTGTTGCACGCCGCTCACCCGGCTGACGGCGGTCTCGATCTTGCGGGCGCAGCTGGGGCAATCCATCCCCAATACCTGCCAGCTATGGCGGCTGTTGCCTTGCTCCGGCGCAACCAGCGGGTCGGCAGGGGGCATATCATGTTCATGTTCATGTTCATGCTCATGTTCGTGAGCTGGCGATAAGGGGGCGTTGCAGCACGCTTGATCGTGGCAGCTTCCTCGGGGAGGCTCTTCATCCCTGGGGGATTCATTGCCGTCACGGGATGCGTGCTCATGAGGCGTCTGGGTTGAACAGCAACTGACGGGCGTGGTGTTGTCGCAGCAGTGGCTATCGTGGTGATGCTCACTCTGGCCGGGGGCCGCCTTGCTGACGGCCTTGATGGGGGCGGCGTGCTGATGATTGCAGCAGGATTTGCTCATGATGAGTCCCTCTTGATGGATCCCGCCCCTGCGAGATCCCTGATTACCGAGAAGGAGTCTAAACCTTGGTGTTAAGTCCAAGGTCAACCCCTTTATATCCCTTGTCTTCGCGGGTGTTTGTCTGGTCCCGCCGCCCCTATACTGATCACCCGGATTTTTACTACACCAATAAAGGACATAACACATGAGCAACTCAGTCACTCTGCAAGGCAACCCGGTCTCCGTCGCTGGTCACTTCCCGGTCGCCGGTGAGCAAGCCAAGCCCTTCTCCCTGGTGGCCAAGGATCTCTCCGACGTGACCCTGGCAAGCTTTGCCGGTCAGCGCAAAATCCTGAACATCTTCCCGAGCGTCGATACCCCGACCTGCGCGACCTCTGTGCGCAAGTTCAACGAGCAGGCCAGCGCGCTGGAGAACACTGTCGTGCTGTGCATCTCCGCCGATCTGCCGTTCGCCCAGTCCCGCTTCTGCGGCGCCGAAGGTCTGGACAAGGTAGTGACTCTCTCCACCCTGCGCGGTGCGGCCTTCATGGAAGATTACGGCGTTGCCTTCTCTTCCGGTCCGCTGGTCGGTCTGACCGCTCGCGCCATCGTGGTGCTGGATGGTGACAACAAGGTGCTGCACAGCGAGCTGGTCGCCGAAGTGGCCGACGAGCCGAACTACGCTGCTGCGCTGGCCGTGTTGTAAGGCTGCAAGCCATAAAAAATCCCGCTTCGGCGGGATTTTTTATGCGGGAATTGTCTGTTCAGGGCGTAGCTGGCGGGGTGGTCGCCGGTTCAACCTTGTTGGGTGGGGAGGGTTGCCACTCCACATAGGGGCGGTGGATCTTCTCGTAGATCTCGGCCAGTTTGCCGGTGGCAGCCAGCTGATCGATGGCTTGCCGGAGAAATTCGTCCATCTCATCACCTGCAGCCCCTTTCTGGATGATGAAGACATCCTCGAAATCCCCGAAAAATTCTCGCCTGATATTGGTAAGCCCCAGCTGCTTGAGCATCAGGTCGGCCTCCTCTTGCGCCCAGACAAAGGCGTCGATACGGCCGCGTGAGAGCTTGCGCAGTGACTGCTCGATACTCATCGAGCGCTGCACCGGGAAGGGCATATAGTCGGGAACCGCCTCGATTAGCAGGTCCCGTTTGGTGGGCACTATGCCGTAGGCCATATCCGTGGTGACCGGATAGGCCGTATTGCTGTAAATCACATGGGCAACCTTGCCAAAGCTGCGGGTGCTGAAGCGATAAGCCAGCATATCGATATCCTTGAGGTTGCGGATGGCGGGCAGCCCCAGATCAGCCTTGCCGGAGATCACCCCAGCCATGGCACGGGCGATGGGGTAGATGGTGATCTTGATGGTTACATCGGGGTAGAGATCATCGATGGCGTGTACCAGATCGACAAAGGGGCCTGTCTTGTCGGCATTGATCAGCCCTGGCAGCTCGCCAAGGTGGGCATTGAGGATGCGCACCTGTTTCGGCGGCTCGGGGGTGGCGTCGTTTTCCGGAGTCTGCGACAGGCCGAGAGTCGCGCTGCCGAGCAGGGTGACCACGAGCAGCAGAAGGGGGATGTGTCTGGTCATGGCGTGTCTCTCTTGGTGATGGGTCAGCTCAAGTGTAGTCAGCCCGTCGCCAGCGCCCCTCGGCCAGGCCATCATGGATAGGGTTTTACTTCTCGGCCCCTGCTCACTAGACTTCGCCTCCCACTTCTTTGTTGCCGTAGCGCCATGACCTTTAGCGAACTTGCCCTCCATCCCGCTCTGCTTGCCTCTTTGCCCGCCACCTTGCAGACGCCGACCCGCATCCAGCAGCTGGCCATTCCGGCGGCGCTGGCGGGACAGGATCTGCTGGCGCTGGCCCAAACCGGCAGCGGCAAGACCCTGGCGTTTGGCTTGCCGCTGCTGCAACGGCTGGATCCTGCCTCCAGTCAGGTGCAGGGTCTGGTGCTGGTGCCAACTCGCGAGCTGGCGATTCAGGTCACTGTTGCGCTTAAAGAGGGCGTCGAGGCGCTGGGGCTGCGCATCGTGACGTTGTGTGGGGGCGTTGCGCAGGAGCGGCAACAGGCCGAGCTGGCGCTGGGGCCACAGCTGCTGGTCGCCACGCCGGGGCGGCTGCGGGATCTGCTGACCCAACAGTTGCTGGGGCTGGATGGTTTGCAACTCTTGGTGCTGGATGAGGCGGATCGCCTGCTGGAGATGGGCTTTGCTCCCGACATCAAGGCGCTGCTCGGCTTTATTCCGGCGGATCGCCAAACCCTGCTCTTCTCCGCCACCTTGCCTGCCGAGCTGGAGGTGCTGGCCAACGGCCTGCTGCGCGATCCTAACCGTATCGAGGCAAACCCCCTTAACAGCGTGGTAAACGAGATCGAAGAGCGGCTCTATCTGGTCAACAAGAGCAGCAAGGTGCCGGCGCTCATCAGCCTGCTCAAGGAGCAGGCATGGCCGCAGGTGCTGGTCTTTATCAGTGCGCGGGATGATGCCGACGGTGTGGCCAGAAAGCTGGCCAAGGCGGGCATTGCGGTGGCCGCCCTTCATGGCGAGAAGGAGCAGGCGGTGCGCGAGCAGGCGCTCGGCGATTTCAAAGAGGGCAAAATTCGGGTGCTGGTGGCCACCGACCTGATGGCGCGTGGCATCCATGTGGAGGCGCTGCCGGTGGTGATCAATCTGGATCTGCCCGCCAGCGCCCCTGTCTATGTACACCGCATTGGTCGTACCGCCCGGGCTGGCCGCGAGGGGCTGGCCATCTCGCTGGTTTGTCATGGCGAGAGTGACATGCTGCAAGCTATCCGCACCCTGACCGGCCGCGAGCTGCCGTTGGGCGATCTGGCCGGATTCCCGGTCACCGACCAGCCTGCCAGCGGGGAAGGCAAGCGCCCCCCGCGTGACAAGCAGGCCAATCGCCGCACTCAGGCCAAGCGCAGCGTCAAGCAGTTCAAGGGCAAGCGCTGACCTCAGGGTTTGCCTTGCTCCCGCGCGAAGAAGTCACGACGCCACTGGCTCAACACCTCCTCCTTGTGTTGTTGCCACAGCGCAGGCTCCATCTGCTGTTGGCTGGCCGCCAGTTGCTGCTCGAGCTCGGCCAGCTCTCGCTGGTAGCGGCTGCGTTGATCGAGCTGCTGCTGGCGCGCCCCGGCAAACGCCAGCGTGGCTTCGGCCTGCTCTGCGGGCAGGAAGTGATGGGCCTGGGTGGCCAGCTCCTCATCTCCCCACAGCTGACGAGCTTGCTGCAGGCGGGCATCCGGGTTGAACAGCTCCACCGCCAAATCCGGATGATCCGCTGCCCACCGATCCTGCAAGCGGCTGAGGGCGTCCAGCCGCTCTGCCAGCGGTAACTGCTCGCTCTCCTGTGCCAACTGATCCAGCGCCAGGGCATAGCGCCCTTGTAACAGGATCAGGCTCTCCCCCTCGCTCAGCCACCCGGCCTCTGTTGCTTCCAGATTGCTCACACGCTGCGCCAGCGGCAACTCGTTGTCGCTGATCTCGCTGGCAAGCTGGGTGATCAGTTCATCCGGCATCGCCTGCCAGCTGCTGGGCACCTCTTTGCTTTTGCCATCCATCCCCTCAGCGTTTGGCATGCGGGGAGGCGGGCTTCCCGGTTCTGCTGGCAACTGCACATCGGCCGGAGAAGGCGTCGCCGACCGTTCTGGCGATATCGGGGACTGCTCTTCCTGCCAGCCCAGATTCACCAGCAAAAGGGTCAGGAGCGCCAGCGCCAGTATCCCGTAACGGCGAGTCATCGGCTGATCTCTCCCTTGACCGGGAAGTGGTCTGAGAGGTTACTGGCGGGCCAGAGGCTGCCATCGCTGCTGCGCGGGATCCAGACCGTGTTGAGGTTGTGGCTGGCGCTGCCGTATTCCCGGCTCACTACCAGATAGTCCAGATACTCTACGTTGGCGCCACCGGAGAGCGGGTCACCGGCATAGGGGTTGATCCTGGGGTCGAAGGTGGCTTCGGTATAGCCGCCATAGGCGGGTTCATGGGCGTTCAGATTGGCCAGCATGTTGGCGTAGTCATCGGCAAACTTGCGTTTGTTGACGTTGAAGTCACCGCCGTAGATGACGGTGTCGCTGGCGGGGATCTTGAGGCTGGCTGCCAGAGAGCGGATCTGACCGAACTGGATCTGGCGCAGCTTGCGGGCCTCGTCGGTGTCAAAGCTGGCGGTGTGGGTGGCGAACAGGTGCCACGCCTTGCCCCCCTTGATCACCTCGGCGTACATCACCCCCTTGTCGGCGAAGCAGTCGGTGCCGGTGCATTGGGGATAGACCAGCTGGGCCTCTCGCACTATGGGATAGCGGCTGACGATCACCACGCCGCCGTCGTGGATGTTGACCCCGGGCTTGTCGAGCACCTTGGTCTGGTAGGGGTACTCTTTCGCCAGCGCCTGCAAAAAGCCCTCGCGGCGGCCATCAAATACCTCTTGCAGCAGCAGGGCGTCATAACCCTTGAGATAATCAGGCAGCAAGGTCAACCGCTCGCCGATGCTGGAGGCGATCACCGGCAGCGCCCAGACGTTGTAGCTGGCCACCTTGAGCCTGTTTTCTGCCGGTTCTGGTTGCTCCCGTTTTTGGGGAGGCGTGATCATATAGTGCAGATCGTCGTAACGGCCGGTGAACTTGGCGGCAAAGGCCAGCTCTTGTGGCCCCGCAACGCGATGGATCGCCCGATCGTTTTGCCAACCGGATGCGCCGGTCGGCGTCTCGCCACCGTGCTGCAAGGTGGTGTTCCACCAGGTTCCCTCCATCAGCTGATTGAGCCGATAGACGTCGCCAGCCGCTGTGGTCACGCGGGTTTCGAACAGATAGCTCTTGCCCGCTTTTACCCCCTCATAGCGATTGAAGCTGAGCACCATGGCGCTCTCCCACGGGCCCAGCTCGGTGCGGTGCTGGCTCCACTGACTGCCGGGTTGCAGCTGGCCGCTGCCGCTTTGGCGGATGTCGATCTGAAGTGGTTCAGGACTGTTGTTGGTGAGGTAGACATCGGTATCGGCCAGTGCCAGTTGCGGGAACTGGCTGACCAGCAGCAGGGCGGCATAACTGAGGGTTTTCTGCATCACAGGATCCTTTTGGTTGCAGGGCAATGGAAAGTGACTGTTATGGCGAATGCAGAGGTCAGTTTGTTTACATTTTGGTTACAAGTAAATGAATTGGTTTTGTTTGGAGCTTTTTGGAGGTGTAAAGTGAGCGAGGCAGCACGCTTAAAGAGAGGGAAGAGTGAGTGAAGGCGCCCGTGTCGGGCGCCTTCATTTCAGGAGTTAGCGGTGGGCCAGCGGGTAGGTGAAGAGCGCCAGATGGGCGAAGTTGAAGGCGAAGTGGATCAGGATGGCCACGGAGAGTCGCCCACTGAGCTGGAATGCCAAGCCGTAGCAGCAGCCTGCCAGGGTCGCAAACAGCGCCAGCAGCGGGCCACCGGGCAGGTGGATGGCGCCGAACAGTAGCGCGGCCACGACGATGCCAATCCAGGGGCGGTAACGCTCGGTCAGCTCCTGCTGGATCGCGCCGCGAAACAGCGCCTCTTCCGCCACACAGGTGAACAGCAGATTGTTGAGGGCAAACAGCCACCACCAGTGGGGCAGACCCACTTCCGGTTTCAGTGCCCCCAACTGCCAGGCGATGACCAGCAGGGCTCCCAGCGGCAGTAGTAACAGGGCCAGCGGGCGCCAGCGGATTGCGCCCCCCTTGCCCAGCAGCATCGGGCAGGCCAGCAGCAAGCCAAAGAGCAGCAGCGGCTTGTCGAGGTTCAGATACATGTTGAACGGCACGCTGGCGGGGCCTGCCAGCGCCTGATCCAGCGCCTTGAGATTGTTGAAGCCGGGGATTAGGTGCAGGGTCAGCGCAATCGCCCAGAGGATCAGCACCACTCTGGTCACCATCGCCCAGCGGGCGGGGAGGGTTGGCGCACGCCACGCCAGCAGTAATCCTGCGACCGAGACCAGCAGGGCGGGTAGCGTCATTCGCTCAAGCCACAGTGCCAGCAGCAGGGAGAGTCCCAGCAGGGCAAAGGCGGGAAGACGTTGGCGGAAGAGGGCAAGCAGCACGGCCAGTGCCAGCGCGCCCCAGATAAATGAGTCGGGGAGGGGTAACATTGGATCTCCTTGATCGAGGCAGGCGGCAACCTTAACAAGTGGGCGTCAGCAGGACAACCGCGCAGGAGGTGGTCGGATCCCTTCTCTATACTCATCAACAGGGTAAAGGGAGAGCAGCTGATGAAGCACTGTCTGTGGTTGTTGTGTTGTTGGTGTGTCTGGCTGCAGGCCGCACCCTTGCTGCTGGTGACCGGTGAGTTCACCCCCTATACCGGCAAGGCCCTGCCTGAAGGCGGCGAGAGCACCCGGCTGGTGACGACCCTGCTGCAAGAGGCCGGGTATCGAGAGCTCCAGGTCGACTACCTGCCCTGGCCCCGCGGCTATCAGTTGACCCGCAATGGGTTGGTCGCGGGCACCTTCCCCTACGCCTGGACTGCCGAGCGGGCCAAGCTCTTCCACTACAGCGCTCCCATTCATATAGATCGCCTCTCCTGGTTCACCTATCGGGGGAGCGAGGCCATTCAGGCTGGCCGCTGGCAAGGGCTGCGAGTCTGCATTCCGCTGGGGTGGAGCACCAGCCATGCCGACGGGGTGATCAAGCGTTTCGGGCTGGATCTGCAGCGCCCCAAGACCCTGGCACAATGTCTGCAGCTGCTGGATCGCAAACGGATCGATCTGCTGCCGATGAACGAGACGGTGACCCGGGATGCCAGCCGTCAGCTGTTTGGCGATCCCTGCCATCTGCAGGCATTGCCCCACTTTCGCCAGAGCGACACCTTTTACCTGATCATTTCACGGCAGTACCCGGAGGCCGCCAGCCTGCTTGAGCGCTTCAATCATGCCCTGGCTGCCGCCCGTGCCGATGGTCGCTATGACCAACTGGTCTCCCGAGCCGGAAAGGGGATCGATTGCCGTTGAGAGTGCCTAGGCGGAAAACAAAAAGCCGGAGCAGTGGCTCCGGCTTTCTTTATGCCTTCAGGGGCGATTAGCGGCCTGATTCGGCGATCACGCGGGCGATGATATCGGCGCGCTTGCTGGCTTCCAGTTCGCCCAGGGCGATCAGGCCAGCTTTGAAGATGACGTTCTTCGGCAGGCTGACGTCGTCCAGCGTGGCGATCGCTTCAACGTGCATACCGTTCAGACGGCTGGCATCGCGCGGGCTCAGGTTGACCTGAGTGTTCATCACCTGCTTGCCTTTCTTCTTGGCAGGTGCAGCCGCTTTCTTGGTGGATTCCTGTTCTTCGTCTTCCGGCAGTTCGTCATCAAAATCGTAAATAGACATAGTCAATCCTGTTGAGTTAGGCAAAAGGGCACATTTGCCCGGCATTGGGTCAATCAGCCCATATCCTCGTTACGGATAAAGGCGCGCCAGGAGCCGAGCACCTGGGCAAAATCTTCCAGCCCGCACATGGCCAGCTGTTCATCATCGTAGTAGGCGAGATCGTCAAGATCCTCACCCAGCTCGATATTGAGGGCGTTGGCTTTCACCTCCGCCTCTTCATGGGTCAGCAGCAGGGAGTAGTCACCGCCGTTGAGCCGATATTCGACTCGGGTGCGGTTGGAGAGCTGATCAATGATGGAGAAGAGCTCGTCGAGCTTCTCCTCATCCTTGCCAACCTCGTCGATCAGCCACTGACCGATGGCTTCATGGCCCATGGAGAACCGGGCGCGATAGCCACCAAACGGGTCGCGGCGAAATTCATAATCCATAGCACAGTCCAGATCGGAGGGATGGGCCATCACGGGCAGGCGGGTGCAAGCACGCAATTCCTGCTCCATGGCGGGGCACACATCGGGTAAAGTGGCCTATTCTAGCGATCCCCCTCTCGCTTGTCTTGATGATGTGGCATCTTTGCGCCAATGTGCTCTGAATCGACCCATGGTGACGTAGCCAGATCAGCCCCTTGTCCGGAGATGTTATGCAGCTAAACGATAATCTTGCCCGCCAGATCGTCGCACGGGCGATGAAGATCCTGTCGTTCTCGGTCAACGTGATGGACGAACACGGCCTCATCATTGCGTCCGGCAATCCGGAGCGGCTCCATCAGCGTCACGAGGGGGCCGTGCTGGCACTGACCGAAAACCGGGTGGTGGAGATCAGCGAAGCGACCGCCCGCGAGCTCAAGGGGGTGCGTCCCGGTATCAACCTTCCCATCGCCTATCAGGGGGAGCTGATCGGGGTGATCGGCATCTCTGGTGATCCGGACATCGTTCGTGCTTACGCCGAACTGGTGCGAATGACGGCAGAACTGATCCTGGAGCAGGCAGCGCTCACCGAGCAGTTGCAGTGGGACAAGCGCCACAAGGAGGAGCTGGTGTTGCAGCTCATTCGTGGTGAGGGGCGAGTTGATCAATTGCAGCAGGCGGCCCGCTTTCTCGGACTGGACTTGGCCCAGCCTCGGGTGGTGGCCGTGCTGGCGCTGGAGGAGGCGGATCCGGCGCGTCTGCGAGAGCTGGTCCATCAGCTGGAAAATCCGGAGCGGGACAATCTGGTCGCCATCAACGGGCTCGACGAGATAGTGGTGCTCAAACCGGCGCAATTGAGTGATGGCGTCTGGCAATCGGCGCAGGAGCGCAGCCGGATCAAGCAGTTGCTGGCCCGCATTCCCCACTTCAAGGTGCATATCGCGGTGGGCGATTACTTCGCCGGGATCGACGGGCTGGCGCGCTCATACCAGACGGCGCGAGATACCCTGCGCCGTGGCATGCGGCAGGCGCCGCGCAAACAGGTCTACTTCTTTGAGGACTACCGTTTGCCGGTGCTGCTGGGCAGTCTGGCGGACTCCTGGCAGGCGGATCAGCTGCGCACACCGCTACAGAAACTGGCCCGGGAAGATGGCAAAGGGGCGCTGCAGAAGACCCTGCGCCACTATTTCTTGCAGGATTGTGATCTGCATCGCTGTGCCGAAGCTCTGTTCATTCACCCCAATACCCTGCGTTATCGGCTGGGGCGGATAGAGCAGATAACCGGGTTGAATTTCAACAAGTTAGACGACAAATTTTTGCTCTATCTCGGTCTTAATCTCGACTTGTGATTGTTAGTTTGGACAAAAAACCACTTTTAAATGACGCAATTTTTGGTTTTTAAGCCAAAGTATTCTGATTGCAGATCTCCATAATGGCGGCCATTCACTCCCATTGAAGGTGTCCGTCATGATCCCGGTTACAGCCCTTGGCGCCATCGCAGCGCTCTCCATCGCCATCATCCTCATTTTGAAGAAGGTGCCGCCCGCTTACGGCATGATCGTGGGGGCTTTGGCCGGTGGCCTGATTGGCGGTGCCGATCTGACCCAGACCGTCGCCCTGATGATCGGCGGTGCTCAGGGGATCACCACAGCT
Organism: Aeromonas sp. R10-2; assembly: GCF_040908445.1. Classification (NCBI taxonomy): domain Bacteria; kingdom Pseudomonadati; phylum Pseudomonadota; class Gammaproteobacteria; order Aeromonadales; family Aeromonadaceae; genus Aeromonas; species Aeromonas sp. R10-2. Next base: position 73,998 of record NZ_JBFODS010000102.1, read on the forward strand.
GTGATGCGGATCCTGGCGGCCGGTGTGCTGGCGGGCGTGCTGATCGAATCGGGCGCGGCCACCACTATCGCCGAGACCATCGTCAAGAAACTTGGTGAAACCCGCGCACTGCTGGCGCTGGCGCTGGCAACCCTGATCCTGACTGCGGTCGGCGTATTCGTGGATGTGGCCGTCATCACGGTCGCCCCCATCGCGCTGGCCATCGCCCGCCGTGCCGACCTCTCCAAGGCGGCCATCCTGCTGGCGATGATCGGCGGTGGCAAGGCGGGTAACGTCATGTCCCCCAACCCCAACGCCATTGCCGCGGCTGATGCCTTCCATCTGCCCCTGACCTCTGTGATGGCGGCGGGCATCATTCCGGGTCTGTTCGGTCTGGTGATGGCCTACTGGCTGGCCAAGCGGCTGAACAACAAGGGCAGCAAGGTGGCCGCCGACGAAGTGGTGAGCTTTGCAGGTGCCAAGTTGCCAGGCTTTGCCGCCGCCATCAGTGCACCGCTGGTCGCCATCCTGCTGCTGGCCCTGCGTCCTGTTGCCGGTATCGTGGTGGATCCGCTGATTGCACTGCCCCTCGGTGGTCTGGTTGGTGCCCTGATGATGGGTAAATTCAGCAAGGTGAACCAGTTTGCGGTCTCCGGTCTTGCCCGCATGGCGCCGGTCGCCATCATGCTGCTGGGTACAGGTACCCTGGCGGGCATCATTGCCAACTCCGGCCTGAAAGATGTGCTGATCAGCGGCCTGACCGCCTCCGGTCTGCCCTCCTACCTGCTGGCGCCCATCTCCGGTGCCCTGATGTCGCTGGCGACCGCCTCGACCACCGCCGGTACCGTGGTGGCCTCCAACGTATTCAGCTCCACCCTGATTGAACTGGGGATCAGCAGTTTGGCCGGAGCAGCCATGATCCATGCCGGTGCCACCGTGTTTGACCACATGCCCCACGGCTCCTTCTTCCACGCCACCGGTGGCAGCGTCCACATGGGGGTGGGTGAGCGCCTGAAACTTATCCCTTACGAAACCGCAGTCGGTCTGACCATTGCCACTGTCTCCACCCTGATGTTTGGCGTGTTTGGCCTCGCCTAAGGAATTGATATGAAAATTGTTATTGCCCCCGATTCATTCAAGGAGAGTCTGAGCGCCATGGCGGTGGCTGATGCCATCGAGGCCGGTTTCAAGCAGGTGCTGCCGAACGCCACCTACGTCAAATTGCCGATGGCCGATGGCGGTGAGGGCACGGTGCAATCGCTGGTGGATGCCACCGGTGGCCGCATCCTGCCGGTCGAAGTGACTGCGCCCCTTGGCAACAAGGTGCAGGGCTTCGTCGGTCTGCTGGGTGATGGCGAGCGTGCCGTCATCGAGATGGCCGCCGCTTCCGGCATCCATCTGGTGGCGCCCGAGCAGCGCAATCCGCTGCTCACCTCCAGCTTCGGTACCGGTGAGCTGATCCTGGCCGCGTTGGAGATGGGGGTGAAGCACCTGATCCTCGGTATCGGCGGCAGCGCCACCAATGACGGCGGTGCTGGCATGATCCAGGCGCTCGGTGGCAAGTTGCTCAAAGCCGATGGTTCAGCCATCGAGCTGGGTGGCGCAGGTCTCAGTGAGCTCGCGACCATCGATCTGAGCGGTCTGGATCCGCGTCTGGGTGAGCTGGTTATCGAGGTGGCGTGTGATGTGAACAACCCGCTGTGCGGCCCGAAAGGTGCCTCCGCCGTGTTTGGCCCGCAAAAGGGGGCGACTCCAGAGATGGTTGTCGAACTTGATGCCAACCTCTCCCGTTATGCCGACTGCATCGAACAGGCCCTTGGCAAGCAGGTGAAGGATATTCCGGGGGCGGGTGCCGCCGGTGGCATGGGTGCCGCGCTGGTTGGCCTGCTTGGCGCCGAGCTCAAGCCCGGCATCCAGATCGTGATTGAAGCCCTGAAGCTGGCCGATGAAGTGGCCGATGCGGATCTGGTTATCACCGGCGAAGGGCGCATCGACAGCCAGACCATCCATGGCAAGACGCCAATAGGTGTCGCACGTTGCGCCAAGCAGTTCGGCAAGCCGGTGATCGGCATCTCCGGTTGCCTAACCGACGATTGCGGTGTGGTACACGATCACGGGCTGGACGCGGTATTCGCCGTGGTCAACCGCACCATGTCCCTGCCGGAGGCGCTGGAGAGCGCCAGCACCAATATTCAACTCACTGCGCGCAACGTCGCGGCGCTCTATCAACTCAAGGGTTGAGCCGGTTCGGCCGATGGGCGCCATCGGCCACTCAATATCCCCGTATGGGGCATCTCCCATCTCGCGAGATGTCTGACTGCCCTGGCACTTATTTGCCGATCCATCGTGATCGGCTCTTTTCTTTCTGCTCCTTTCTCTTGCCATACTTTTGACTCCATGGGTCCGCGCGGTTTTGATAGGCGCAAATCTCCCTTTACGGCATAGTGGTCGTACCAAGTACAAGGAGAGACTCATGTTCCTGCTGACCCTGGGGGTTGCGCTGTTTACCCTGATCCATCTCTACCCCTGTTTTGCGGTGGCCCATCGGGCGCGGCTACGCGAGCGGCTGGGTGAGAATCGCTACAAGGGGCTCTTCTCCCTGCTGGTGTTTGTCGCCATTGCCTGCATCATCGCCGGTTGGCGGTCGGCCAGCTCGCTGCCGCTCTACTTCCTGCCGGAGTGGGGGCCGATGACCATGACGGTGATGATGCCCTTTGCGCTGATCCTCTTCTTCTCCGGCCAGGGGCCCAACCATCTGCGCCGCTGGCTGGTGCATCCCCAACTGCTCGGTACCCTGCTCTGGGCGGTGGCCCATCTGCTGGCCAACAGCGAGGCTCGCTCTCTGGTGTTGTTTGGCGGCATCGGGCTGTGGGCGCTGGTGAGCATGGTCTGGATTTCGGTGCGGGACTGGCAGCGATATCCCCGTCCGGCGGCCAACTGGACGGGCACCGGCATCAGCGTCGGGGCGGGCCTGGCTGCCACCGCGCTGCTGGTGTTCTGGGGCCACGGCTGGCTGACCGGCATTCCCCTGCATTGAGAGTGAACAGCGGCTCTGGTAACCGCGTATGATGGACAAAACAAAAGGAGTCTTGGCGATGAAATGGTTCACTCTGTTGCTGTTATTGGGGGCCGGCGCGGCCTCTGCGGCGTGCCCCGATTATTTCAATGTGGAGATGCGGGAGCTAAACAACTCTCAGCGCCATAACCTCTGTCAGCTGACCGAGGGCAAGGTGGTACTGGTGGTCAATACCGCCTCCTACTGCGGCTACAGCGGCCAGTTCCGCGATCTGGAGAATCTCTACCAGAGCTACAAGGATAAAGGGCTGATTATTCTGGGTTTCCCCTCCAACGATTTCTGGCAGGAGGCGGGCAACGAGACCAAGACCGCCGAGGTGTGTCGCCGCGACTATGGCGTCACCTTCCCGATGTTCAATCGGGTAGCGGTGCGGGGCTCCGATGCTGTGCCACTGTTCAAGGGGCTGGCGGCGGCCGCTGATGGGGATGAGCCGAACTGGAACTTCCACAAGTATCTGGTGGGGCGCGATGGCAAGCTGATCGCCAGCTACGGCGCCAACCAGAATCCGGCTGACGATCCCCTCAAACTGCAGATCACCCGGGCGCTGGGGCTCTGACCCTACCCCTTGGCGGGCGGCTCTGGAATAATGGGCTCCCGCCACTCAATCCGGTTATCTTGTGCTGCAACGTCTTCCTCAAATGGTGATCTTCGATGCGCTGGTGCGCGAGCAGGGGATCTCTGCCGCCGCCCGTCGTCTCGGGGTCTCCAAGTCCCATATCAGCAAGCAGCTGGCGCTGCTGGAGACCACTCTTGGCGCCCAGCTGGTACAGCGCACCACTCGCCGCTTCGTCCTGACCGAGCTGGGCCAGGAGTATGCCCGTCACTGTCATGCGCTGGTGGCGGTGGCGCAGGAGGCGGACTCCATGATCGCCGAGCGGCGTGGCAAGGTGAGCGGCGTGCTCCATCTTGGGGTGGGCCAATCTTTTGGCCGCTTGCACGTCATTCCCCATCTCAAGGCGTTTCAGGATCGCTATCCCGAGTTGGAGCTGGAAGTCTCGCTGTTCGACCACAGAACCAATTTGGTGGATGAGGGGCTGGATCTCTGGCTCACCACCTATGAGGACAAGCCGGAAGGGCTGGTGGGACAGCGGCTGGCCGACATTGGCTTCGTGGTGGCGGCTTCGCCGGATTATCTGCTGAGCCACGGCACGCCGCTTCATCCCAAGGATCTGGCCCAACACAACTGCATCACTTACCAGAGTCGGGAGCGGCGCTATCACCAGTGGTCGTTTCGCCAGGGCAAGGAGCGCCAGACGGTGCAGGTGGCGGGCAACTATCGGGTGGATATGGCGGAGGCGGTACGCGATGCGGCACTGGCCGGGCTCGGCATCGCCTATATCGCCAACTACTTGCTGGACAAGGAGTTGCAGAGCGGCAAGCTGATCCCGGTGTTGCCAGGGTGGCGACCGAACCAGCAGATGGCGGTACACGCCGTTTATGCCCGGCGCGAACATCTGGATCCCAAGATCCGTCTCTTCATCGATTTCCTCAAGGCCCGCTTTGGCCCCGGCCCCTATTGGGAGCAGCGACTGGCCCCCTGGCTCGGGGGTAAATTGTCCGGCGGTGAGGAATGATTGTTTCCATTTAAGAACTCTCGATTTCTCCTGATACTAAAACCGAACCAAATCAGCCAGTTGGCGCAACCGATATCGTGCAAACGTTTTTTCTAACAGGGTTGTAACCAAGCGGACTTGCAGTGACGTGGGGAGAGGCGCAGAATCCGCGCCCATCTTTTGCCCCACCTGATGGAGTCCCTATGATTGCCCTGCTCGGCATCCTGAGTATCCTGGCGCTTGCCGTCATCTGCTCTGATAATCGTCGTCGTATCCCGTTGCGAACAGTTGGCCTTGCCCTCTGTCTGCAAGTCATGTTTGCCGGTCTGGTGCTTTGGCTGCCTGCCGGTCAGCAGGTGCTGAACGGGGTCAGCGAGAGCGTAAGCAGCGTGATCGGTTATGGTCAGGAGGGGATCGCCTTCCTGTTCGGTGATCTGGCCAAGTTCAAGTTGGGCTTCATCTTTGCCTTCAACGTGTTGCCGGTCATCATCTTCTTCTCTGCGGTGATCGCCATCCTCTACCACATCGGTATCATGCCGCGGGTAATCGCCCTGCTGGGTGGTGGCTTGCAGAAGCTGCTGGGTACCGGCCGTGCCGAGAGCCTCTCCGCGACCGCCAACATCTTCGTCGGCATGGTGGAAGCGCCGCTGGTGGTCAAACCCTACCTCTCCAAGATGTCCGATTCCCAGTTCTTCGCTGTGATGAGCTGTGGTCTCGCCTCCGTCGCCGGTGGCACCCTGGTGGGTTATGCCAGCCTAGGGGTTGAGCTGAAATACCTGATCGCGGCAGCCTTCATGTCGGCCCCTGCCGGTCTGGCGATGGCCAAGATCCTGGTGCCGCCGGGAGCTGAAGAGGTCGATCACCATCAGGATGTAGAGATCCCCCGCGCCACCAACGTGATTGAGGCGGCGGCCGATGGTGCCATGTCCGGCCTCAATATCGCGGTGGCAGTCGGTGCGACCCTGCTGGCCTTCGTTGGGGTGATCGCCATGCTCAATGGTCTGCTGGGTTGGGCTGGCGGTCTGGTGGGGCTGGATCTGAGCTTCCAGATCATTCTGGGCTGGCTGTTTGCCCCCGTCTCCTGGCTGATCGGGGTACCCTGGGATCAGGCGCAAGCCGCTGGCGCCCTGATCGGCACCAAGATCGTGGTCAACGAGTTTGTCGCCTTTATCGGTCTGGTGCAGGATCAGACCCTGAGCGAGTCGAGCAAGGCCATCGTGACCTTCGCCCTGTGCGGCTTTGCCAATATCTCCTCCATGGCGATCCTGATCGGCGGTCTGGGCTCCATGGTGCCGGAGCGCAAATCCTTCATCGCCCGTTACGGCATGCGCGCCATTCTCTCCGGCGTGCTGGCGAACCTGATGAGCGCCTGTCTGGCCGGTCTGTTCCTCGCCCTGTAACAGTCGCGGTACGGAATAGATGTAACAAGGGCGCCCTCATGGCGCCCTTGTCATATGGATAAAATGAAGCCCCGACCTTGATCGGGGCTTTTTGTTGGTGCTCAGTCTACGTAGAAGGTCTGCTGGAAGCTGAGGTTCTGTTGCTGCCCACCGCCCATGATCTTCAGGGTGAACTGATAGGTGTCTTCGTTGCGGTAGGGGAGGGTCGCCAGATAGTAGATGGCATCCCCCTCTTTTACCTCCTGAAAGTTCAGGGTGCGGATGGTGCCGGTCAGGTTCTTGGCCTCACCGGTGATCCCCACGGCTTGCGCCACTTTCTGCTTGTCCTGTACCGCGATATTGATGATGGCGTTGTAGCGGCTGCGCTCCAGTCCATACGCCTTGGCGACTTCTGGTGTAAGGAAGCTGGAGTTGAAGGCGTTGTAGTGCACCAACCAGGGCCCCAGCTCCTTCATCTGTTCTGCCTTGAGCGGCAGTGTCATCAGCAGTGCCAGCAGGCCACTCATCCAGGCTGTTTTCATCTGTCATCCCTCTCATATCTACGGTTGGCGCAGGCCGATTCATTCAGCCTTGCGTGTCATTCAGCAGTGCACTCACTTCTTGCGGCAACTGTTTGGGGCTGTCGATGGCGACGGTTTTGTGTCGCCCCAGCTCGCCCCGCACTATGGTGATCTGTCCCTTGGCCACCTTGAACTGCTTGGCCAGAAACTTGATCAGATGGCTGTTGGCCTGGCCATCGACCGGCGGCGCCGTGATGGCCACTTTCAGCTCTTCGCCATGCAATCCGATGATCTGATCCCGACTCGCCTTGGGCTGGATCACCAGATGCAGTACCAGTTCATCCCCTTGTTGCAGGACGGCTGGCATCAAATCATCCACCACAGCTGGCCGAACAGGTCACCCAGCAGGTAGTTGATGGCTTGCAGGCCGATAAAGGCGACCAGCACCGAGAGATCCAGTCCGCCCAGTGCCGGCAGTACGCGGCGGATAGGGGCGAGGAACGGCTCGGTCAGCTGATGCATCACGTATTCGATGGGGTTGCGGCCCTGGCTGACCCAGCTCAGGATGGCGCGGATCAGCAGTACCCAGAAGATCATCGAGCCCGCTTTCTTCAGCACGGTCAGCGCGGCAAACAGGCTGATGCTGAGCCAGTCCGCCAGCAGCACGTTCATGCTCTTGAGCAGGGCCAGCTTGAGGAAGGCGACAGCCAGCGCCAGCACCACGGAGGCGAGATCGATGCCGCCAAAGCCAGGGATAACGCGGCGCAGCGGGATCACCAGCGGATTGGTCAGCTTGACCACCATCTGGCTCATCGGGTTGTAGAAGTCGGCGCGGGCCCACTGCAGCCAGACGCGCAGCAGGATCACCATCAGGTAGAGATCGAAAACGGTGTTAATCAGAAAGTAAGCAGTGTTCATCTGGGCTCCTGTTAGAAGAGGGTTTCCATTTCGGTGGCGCGAGCAACGGCCGCCTGCATGGCTTGCGCAGTCAGCGGCATCAGCCCCTGCTGCTGGAATGTCTTGATGGCTTCGGCTGTGGTGCCGCCCTTGCTGGTGACCTGCTCACGCAGGGTTTGCAGCGCCAGCTCAGGGTTCTGCTCCACCATGGTGGCTGCGCCCAGTGCGGTCTGCTGCACCAGCAGGCGTGCCTGATCGGGCGAGAAACCCATCGCCTCCGCCTCTTCGGCTATCGCCTGCATAAAGAGGAAGAAGTAGGCCGGAGCACTGCCCGCTGCGGCGATGACGCCGTTGATGCCGGACTCCTGCTCCACCCAGAGGGTCTTGCCGACCGCCTGCATCATCTGCTCGGCAAAGTTACGATCCACGGCGGCAATATGTTCGGGTGCATAGAGACCGGTCATGCCCAGACCCAGCAGGGCCGGGGTATTGGGCATGGTGCGGATGATGCGGTCGTGGCCACCGGCCATCTCGCCAAGGCGCGCCACCTTGATACCGGCCGCGATGGAGATCAGCAGCTTGCCCTCAAGGGAGCCCAGCTCTTCAACCAGTGCTGCCAGCATGCCGGCCATCAGCTGCGGCTTGACTGCCAGCACGATCACTTCGGCATCTCGGGCCGCCTCGGCATTACTCTGGGTGATGCGAATGCCATGTTCGCTCGCCAGCGCCTCCAGCTTGGGCAGACTGGGGTTGGCAGCAGTGATCTGCCCGGCGGGATAACCCGACTTGACCAGTCCGGCGATGATGCTGCGGCTCATGTTGCCCGCGCCGATAAAGGCCAGCGTTCTATGCTGCATCAGATGCTCCTGTAGCACATGGGGTCGCGGCGGGGTGGGTGCGGCCTGCACCACCTGACGCCAGAATTCGGTGTTCCATCAAACGCTCCTGTTGATGAAGTCGTGGCAAGAGGCGGACGTATGGGTTATCCGCTGGCCTTGCCTATGAGTAGTCACGGGCGCCGAAGATGGCGGTGCCGACCCGCACCATGGTGCTACCGTGGGCGATCGCCAGTTCGAGATCTTCGGTCATCCCCATCGAGAGGGTATCCACCGTGGGGTATTGTCGCGCAAGCTCGGTGAACAGAGTCTGCATACGGACCATTTGGGCGGCCAGTACGCCCTCGTCGCTGGTGTGCTCGGGAATGGCCATCAGTCCCCGCAGCACCAGTCGCTCACTTTGAGAGACCAGCTCGGCAAGGCGGAAAATCTCTTGTTCCGACGTTCCGGATTTGCTGCTCTCTCCGCTAATATTGATTTGCAGACAAACATTTAGCGGTGCCATGCTGGCGGGACGCTGGTTGTTGAGGCGGTCGATCAGCTTGTCCCGATCCACGCTCTGCACCCAGTCAAACCGTTCGGCGACCAGTTTGGATTTGTTCGATTGCAAAGGGCCGATAAAGTGCCACTCTATGTCGCTATATTCCGGCTGCTGGCGCAAGGTATCGATCTTGGCCGCTGCTTCCTGGGCGTAGGATTCGCCAAAGCAGCGCTGACCTGCGGCATGGGCAGCCATGATGGCCTCGACCGGCTTGGTCTTGCTCACGGCCAGCAGGCGGATCTGCTGCAGGTTGCGGTTCGCCCGTTCGGCGGCCTGGGCAATGCGTTCCTTTACCTGAAACAGGTGCTGGGCAATCTGGTTCATATTTCGTTAGTGATCTTGTGATGGGAGAATGACAAATCTATGGATATCACAGAGTTATTGGCTTTCAGTGTAAAGCATAAAGCGTCGGATCTACACCTGTCCGCCGGGGTTCCCCCGATGATCAGGGTTGATGGCGAGGTTCGCAAGATCAATTTGCCCGCCCTGGAACATCGGGAAGTGCACGCCCTCATTTACGACATCATGAACGATCACCAGCGCAAGGAGCTGGAGGAGAATTTCGAGGTCGACTTCTCGTTCGAGGTGCCCAATCTAGCCCGCTTCCGGGTCAACGCCTTCCAGCAAGCGCGCGGTTCCGGTGCAGTATTTCGTACCATCCCCAGCACCGTGCTGAGCCTCGAAGATCTCGATGCGCCGGAGATTTTCCGCAAGATCGCCGAGTTCCCGCGTGGTCTGGTGCTGGTGACCGGGCCGACCGGTTCCGGTAAGTCGACCACGCTGGCGGCCATGGTCAACTACATCAACGAGAACTTCCATCACCATATTCTCACCATCGAAGACCCCATCGAATTCGTCCACGAGAACAAGCGCTGTCTGGTAAACCAGCGGGAAGTGCACCGGGATACCAAGAGCTTCAGCAACGCTTTGCGCTCAGCACTGCGGGAAGACCCGGACATCATTCTGGTGGGCGAGATGCGTGACCTTGAGACCATTCGTTTGGCCATGACCGCCGCCGAAACTGGCCATCTGGTGTTTGGCACCCTGCACACCTCGTCGGCGGCCAAGACCATCGACCGTATCATCGACGTCTTCCCCGGCGCGGAGAAGGACATGGTGCGCTCCATGCTCTCCGAATCCCTGCGGGCGGTCATCTCCCAGACCCTGCTCAAGCGTATTGGCGGTGGCCGGGTGGCGGCCCACGAGATCATGATGGGCATTCCTGCGGTCCGTAACCTGATCCGGGAGGACAAGATTGCCCAGCTCTACTCGGTGATCCAGACCGGGATGACCCACGGCATGCAGACCATGGATCAGAGCCTCAAGCAGCTGGTGAGTCGTGGCGTGGTGGCATCCCTCGATGCCAAGGCCAAGGCTGTTGATCCCAACAGCATTTAAGCGACTCGCACCCAGGGAGGGATAGATGATGAATCTGGATGATCTGCTGAGCGAGCTGGTCGAGCGAAAGGGATCGGATCTGTTTGTGACGGTGGGCTCGCCGCCCACCCTCAAGGTGAATGGCCATCTGGTGTCGCTGGGGGGGGAGGCGCTCGACAAGAAGGGGGCGCTGACGCTGGTCAGGGATACCCTCAGCAGCGATCACTTCGAGCGCTATATCCGCACCAAGGAGGCCAACTACGCTATCTATCGCGAGGTGCTTGGTCGTTTTCGGGTCAGCGCCTTCTGGCAGCAGGAGCTGCCCGGTATGGTGGTGCGGCGTATCGAGACCCGCATTCCCACCTTTGAAGATCTGCAGCTACCCAAAATCCTGCAAGAGGTGGCGATGGCCAAGCGGGGGCTGGTGCTGTTTGTTGGCGCCACCGGGGCGGGTAAATCGACCACCCAGGCGGCGATGATCGGCTATCGCAACCAGCATGCCGATGGTCATATTCTGACGGTGGAAGACCCGGTGGAGTTCGTCCATCAGCATGGTCGCAGTCTGGTGACCCAGCGAGAGGTGGGGATCGACACCGAGTCGTTCGATGTGGCGCTGAAAAGTTCGCTGCGTCAGGCGCCGGACGTGATCCTGATCGGCGAGATCCGGAGTCAGGAGACCATGGAGTTTGCCCTGCAGTTCGCCGAGACGGGACACCTTTGTCTTGCCACTTTGCATGCCAACAATGCCAACCAGGCGCTGGATCGCATCCTCCATCTGGTGCCGCAAGACAAACACCGCCAGTTCCTGTTCGATCTCTCTTTCAACCTCAAGGCCATCGTCGCCCAGCAGCTGGTGCCGAGTATGGATGGCAAGCGGCGCTGCGCTGCGTTCGAGATCCTGCTCAATACCCCGCTCATCACCGACATTATCCGCAAGGGAGAGATGCATCGCCTCAAGGAGGTGATGACCAAATCGACCGAGCTGGGTATGCAGACCTTCGATCAGGCGCTTTTCAGCCTGTTCTGCGCCGGCCAGATTGGCTACAGTGAGGCACTTGCCCACGCCGACTCGGCCAACGACCTGCGACTGCTGATCAAGCTCTCCGGTCGCGAGCGGCTCGGCACCGGCACGCTGGACAATGTGACGCTGGATGAATGAATCATGGGGCCGCTCTGCCGTTCGGCCCCTCGCCATAAAGGAACGTTATGCTGATTGTGGTTTCCCCGGCCAAGACGCTGGATTACGAGTCACCGCTGGTGACACCCCGTTTCACCCAACCCGAGCTGCTGGATCACTCTGCCGAACTGATTAGCCGGGCCCGCCAACTGAGCCCGGACCAGATCGCCACACTGATGAAGATCAGCGACAAGCTGGCCGGTCTCAATGCCGCCCGTTTTGCCGAGTGGCAGCCAGATTTCACCTCCGCCAACGCCCGTCAGGCGCTGCTGGCTTTCAAGGGGGATGTCTACACCGGTTTAGCTGTAGAGGATTTCAGCGAGGCCGATTTTGACTTCGCTCAGGCACACCTGCGGATGCTCTCCGGCCTCTACGGCGTGCTTCGCCCCCTCGATCTGATGATGCCCTATCGACTGGAGATGGGGACCAGGCTCGACAATAGCCGAGGCAAGGATCTCTACCAGTTCTGGGGCGAGGTGATCACTCACCACCTCAACGACGCGCTGGCAGCGCAGGGGGATGAAGTGCTGATCAATCTGGCCTCCGACGAGTATTTCAAGTCGGTACGACCCAAGAGCCTGAAAGGGCGGATTGTCACACCGGTGTTCAAGGATGAGAAAAACGGCCAGTTCAAGATCATCAGCTTCTACGCCAAGAAGGCGCGCGGCATGATGGCTCGCCACATCATCAAGCACCGTCTGACCGAGGTGGAGCAGCTGACCGGTTTCAACGCCGAGGGTTACTACTTCGTGCCGGAAGAGTCGGACGCTAATACCCTGATGTTTAAACGCGCCGAAAATTAATTACAAAAAGAGGGAACCAATCTTTCGACCCGCGGGTCTGAATATGTGAATCCTCTGTTGTAAGCACTTTTTATTCGCCGACGTTTGATACGTCGGCTTTTTTATTGCCGTTTTTATTGTCCATCGATTGCCTTCGCCGGGACTATGTGGTTCAGATAGACTCAAGACAGGGAGCGAGTCGTCGTGAGGTGAATATGGAACAGAAAAATGCCATTCGGCAGGTTGCCGTCCCTTGGGCTCCGTCCCGCCAGCTACCGCCCGGTCTGGTTGTGGCCGAGCTGCATCAGGATCTCTGGAGCGACTCTCTGACCATCATGCTGGGGCGGGCACGCAGCATCGATCTGCCCCCGCAAATCCTCTGCCGGGTCTATTTTCGCCATATCTATGCCCTGCGGGTCATCGAGGATTGCGATCTGGCCGAGGGGAAGGATAGCCACGCCATCGAAGAGCAGATCCAGCTCATCACCCCATCCCGTTTTGCCAGCTGGTTCCATCAGGAGTCGGACGGTCTGCATCTGGATGAAGATCTGCAGCACTATCGCATCTCGACCTGGGATTATTGCGCCGATGTGCTGACCTCCTCGGCGCCGGAACTGCAGTTCCTGCCCCAGAGCGAGTAGCCAGCTGTTACATCAGAGGCGAAGGATGATCCTTCGCCTCTTGGTTTTTGGGCAGGTGCAGATTTTGTGGCGCTCAGGCCACTCAACCCGGGTGGTAGCCTGTTGTGTTGGCACAAAAAAAGCGCCTCAGAGGAGGCGCGGGGAAAAAGACAGATTGGAAGCGTCACATGGGTGCTACTTGAATCAGCGAATGAGCCGTGCCATTCAAGTATGGAGCCATCATGCCAAGCTCAATCTGAAGTAGTTCTGAGGCGATTCTTCATTTTCTGTTCATCTTGTCAGCAAAGTGTGGCCACTGGCTGAAAGCCTTTTCATTCTGGTTGCGATATTGCCCCGTCCCTCTCCGAGGCGCTCATCGTCTCATGGGGCCAGCTCGAATGCTGTGCCTACCTGTTCCAGTGCCAGCAACCAGCGCTTGATGGGAATGCCGCCAGCATAGCCGGTCAGCTCGCCGCTGCGTCCGATCACTCGATGGCAGGGTACTATGATGCTCAGCGGATTGCGGCCATTGGCAGCGCCCACCGCCCGCACTGCCTTGCGATTGCCTATCGCCTGGGCAATCTCGAGATAGCTCACGGTCTCGCCATAGGGGATATCGCACAAAGCATTCCACACCGTTTGCTGGAACGGGGTGCCCATCGCTGCCATGGGCAGATCGAACTGCTGCAATTTTCCGGCGAAATAGGCGTTGAACTGGGCAAGATAGGGGGCCAGTGCCTTGTCATCCCGTTGCCAGTCAGCCTGTGGCATGACGGGGCGCTCCCCGTGCATGAACTCCACGTGGCGCAGGCCATCCTGATCGATGGCGACCAGCAGGGGGCCGCGGGCGCTGTCGCAAAAACTGTATCTCATCGGCTGACATCCTTTGGGGGCTGGGGGGGCTCAGTCCAGAACCGGTTTGCCGCGGGCGGACTTGATATCCCCCTTGCGTTTCTTGGCATCGACCCGTTTGCGCTGGGAGCTGCGGGTCGGCTTGGTGGCATGGCGAGCCTTGGGGCGCCAGGCTGCTTTCTTCAGCAACTCCACCAGACGACTCATCGCCTCCTTGCGGTTCATGTCCTGGCTGCGATGGCTCTCGACCCGGATCAGGATAAAGCCATCGTGTACCCGGCTATCGCTCAGCTTGTCGAGACCCTCCTTGTAGAGGGGCGTCAGGCTGGGAGAGTTGCGGTAATCGAAGCGCAACCAGACGGCGGAGTCGGTCTTGTTGACGTGCTGTCCACCGTTGCCCTGTGCCCGCATGGTCTGAAATTGCAGCTCATGCCAGGGAATCGTGACGCTGTTGGAGATAACTAACATGCTGTTTTGCTCTTGTTTGGTGCATACCCGCTGACCGCTGCAGCATGGTGCCTCATTATGGGGCGTGCTGGCCGGTTATGGGGATGTGCCTGACGAATGGCGCCGGCATTAAACTCTATCTATATGAAATAAAACAATAAAAATACTTGGCATAAGAATTGAAAACCGATTCATGACACACCATGGATTGGGAGCAACCAGATGAAGCTGATTAGTGCGATTATCAAACCGTTCAAGTTGGACGATGTCCGCGAGGCTATTGCCAACCTGGGGGTGGAAGGGCTGACCGTGTCCGAGGTCAAGGGATTTGGCCGACAGAAGGGACACACCGAATTATACCGGGGAGCCGAGTATCAGGTCGACTTCCTGCCCAAGGTGAAGCTGGAGATTGCTACCGCCGATGATAACGTGGAAGGGGTGATCGAGGCGATCTGCAAGGCGGCCTATACCGGCAAGATCGGCGACGGCAAGATTTTTGTCTACGACTTGCTGCAAGCGGTGCGCATCCGCACCGGTGAGAGTGACGACGAGGCGCTGTGATGAACCGCATCCGTGACGTACAGATCTGTTGACCTCCCGATCTCGGGGAATCCCGATGGAGTGAGCGCTTATTGAAGCCTGATCAACATAACGTTTTGCTCAGAAGAGGCCGAATGGGATTCCATCCGGCCCTTTTCATTTATGGGCGATTAAATATGTGATGTGGCGACGGCGAGCTTTCTTGATCCGCTTATAAGATGTATGCAGAATGCAAACGGAAATCGTTATCACTCTGTATAGCTAATCAAGGAATGGATGATGAAAATGAAGATGTTGGCACTGGCTTTCTCTGCGTTGGCAGCTCAGTCGGCATTGGCGGCCGGGGAAGTGAATGTCTACTCCAACCGGCAGGATGAGCTGATCAAGCCCATCATCCAGCAGTTCGAGAAGGAATCTGGCATCAAGGTGAACGTGGTGTTTGCCAAAGAGGGGCTGAACGAGCGTCTGGAGCGGGAAGGCAAGCTCTCTCCGGCCGACCTGATGCTGACCGTCGATATCAGCCGTCTGACCGGTCTGGTGGACAAGGGGCTGGTGCAGCCGGTGGATAGCAAGATCCTGCAGGAGAACATCCCCGCCATCTATCGTGATCCGGAGAATCGCTGGTTCGCGCTGACCACCCGGGTTCGCGCCATCTACTCCAGCAAGGATCGCCTCGGCAAGCTCGACACCATCAGCTACGAAGATCTGGCCAAACCGGAATTCAAAGGGAAAATCTGCACCCGCAGCGGCAAGCATGAGTACAATGTGGCGCTGGTCTCCTCCATGATTGCCCATCACGGCATGGCCGAGACCAAAACCTGGCTGGAAGGGGTCAAGGCCAACCTGGCGCGCAAGCCGCAGGGCAACGACCGGGATCAGGTCAAGGCGATCAAGGATGGTATCTGTGACGTGTCGCTCGGCAACAGCTACTATCTGGGCGCCATGTTGAAAGATCCGGCGCAGAAGTCCTGGGCGGATGCAGTCTATATCAACTTCCCGAACCAGGCTGACCGCGGTGCCCACGTCAACGTGAGCGGCGTGGCCATGACCAAGTATGCCAAGAACAAGGCCGAGGCCCAGAAGCTGATGGAGTTTCTGGCTGGTGACACCGCCCAGCACATGTATGCGGACGTGAACGCCGAATATCCGGTCAAGGCTGGGGTCGAGCCTTCTGCCATGGTCAAGTCCTGGGGCAGTTTCAAGTCTGACGCACTACCGGTCAGCGATTACGCCAAGCACCGCAAGGCCGCCTTGCAGTTGCTGGATGAAGTGAAGTTCGACTTGTAATCAGATGGGGCCAACGGCCCCATCAACATCTGTGGTCTCATGAAAAATTTTGGATGGATGACCGGCAGCTGGGCCATCGCCCTGCTGCTGGGTTTACCGGTTATAGCCCTGCTTTTCTCTGCCTTCTCGGCTGAGGGGGAGCTGTTTCGCCACCTCGCCGATACCGTGCTGCTCGATTATCTGGGCAATACCCTGGGGCTGGTGGTCGGCGTAGTATTGCTCAGCTTGCTGTTTGGCGTGCCTACCGCCTGGCTGGTGGCCATGTGTCAGGTACCGGGACGGCGCGCTTTGCAGTGGGCCTTGATGCTGCCAATGGCCATGCCCTCCTATATCGTCGCCTACGTCTATACCGACTTGCTCGACTACTCGGGCCCGCTACAAGCAGGGTTGCGAGCGCTCTTTAGCTGGAACAGCCCTGCCGATTACTGGTTTCCTGCCATTCGCTCCCTTGGTGGCGCCGCCTGGGTGCTGGCGCTGGTGCTATTCCCCTACGTCTATCTGCTGACCCGCGCCTCCTTTCTGGAACAGTCGGTCAGCCTCATTCACTCCAGCCGTCTGCTCGGCTGTACCCCGTGGCAGAGCTTTCGCCGCCTCAGTCTGCCGCTGGCGCGCCCGGCCATCATGGTGGCGGTGTCGCTGGTGGCCATGGAGACGCTGGCCGATTTTGCCACCGTACACTTCTTTGCCATCAACACTCTTACTACTGCGGTCTATGACACCTGGCTCGGCTACGGCAGTCTGGCCACCGCGGCCAAACTCTCCTGCCTGATGCTGCTGGCTGTGGTGCTGCTGATCGCGCTGGAGCGCCGCTCGCGCAGTCGGCAGCAGGTGTTCCAGAAGTCCATGGGCCATGAGCAGCCGCTGCGCTATCCGCTCAAGGGGATGAGTCGCGCTCTGGCCGCTCTCTGGTGCTGGGGGCTGGTGCTGGCCGGTTTTGGCCTGCCGTTCGTCATCCTGCTGGACTACGGCGTGCGCTACTTCGAGTTGTCGTGGACGCCGGAGTTTGTCCGCTTTGCCGGCAACAGCTTGGCTATCTCGGCGCTGACCGCCCTGCTGGCGATGGGGATTGCCCTGCTGCTCGGCTTCTTCCGCCGCCTCGATGGCGGGTTCAAGAGTTTACTGCCGCTGCGTATGGCCGCCATGGGGTACGCCATGCCGGGCACCGTGCTCGCCATCGGCGTGCTGGTGCCGCTTACCGCCCTCGATTTTGCCATCAACGATCTGGCCGATTGGCTCGGGCGTCAGGGGCCGGGCTTGCTGCTGACCGGCACCATCACCGCCATCGTGTTCGGTTATCTGGTACGCTTCGTGGCCATCGCCATCGGCTCGGTGGAGAGCAGCATGGGCAAGATCTCCCCCAGCCTCGACATGGCGGCCCGTTCCCTAGGACAAGGGGATGGCGGCATGCTGCGGCGGGTCCATCTGCCGCTGGTGCGCCGCGGCCTGTTTGCCGGTGCCATGCTGGTGTTTATCGAATCCATGAAGGAGCTGCCCGCCGCCCTGCTGCTGCGGCCGTTCAACTTCGATACTCTGGCGACCCACGTTTACCAGTTTGTCTCGGACGAGATGCTGGAGCGCGGTGCACTGGGTGCCATCGTCATCGTGCTGGTGGGGTTGTTGCCGCTGATCTGGGTCAACCGCACTCTGGACAGTCCGGGCCACTGAGGCGCCGCGTCGGTCAATGAAATTGCATGCGGTGTGCTGAACCGAAAGGCAGCGCACCGCCAGAAACGAGAGGAAGTCAGCCTTGTCCTGTTTGCAGGTTGAAAATGTCAGCTGCCGTTACAACGGCCGCAATGTGCTGGAGCAGCTCTCCCTGACGGTGGCAGACAACGAGATCGTCTGCCTGCTGGGGGCCAGTGGCTGCGGCAAAACCACGCTGCTCAAGGCTATCGCCGGCTTGCTGCCGTTGGCAGAGGGCTCGATTTGCCTCGGTGATACCCTGCTCGACGGGCCGGGTGCCAGCATGCCGCCCGAGGCGCGCAATATCGGGATGATCTTTCAGGATTACGCCCTCTTTCCCCACCTGACGGTGGCCGACAACGTCGGCTTTGGCCTGACCAAACTCGATCGCCGCGCCCGCCAGCAGCAGGTGGACGAGGCGCTGGCGCTGGTCAATCTGCAGGGGCTGGGGGATCGCTATCCGCACCAGCTCTCCGGTGGTCAGCAGCAGCGGGTGGCCATCGCCCGGGCGCTGGTGTGCAAGCCGCGGTTGATGCTGCTGGATGAGCCCTTCTCCAACATCGATACCCAGGTGCGGATGAAGCTGATCCTCGAGATCCGCGCCCTGCTCAAGCAGCAGGGGATCGGCGCCATCTTCGTCAGCCACAGCAAGGAGGAGGCGTTCGCCTTCGCCGATCGGCTGGCGCTGTTTCGCGCCGGTCACATCGAACAGGTGGGCCAGCCGGAGCAGCTCTATCGCCGCCCGCAAAACCGCTTTGTGGCGGAGTTTCTCGGCGGGGTCAACTATCTGGCCGCCGAGGTGGTGGACAGCCACTGCGTGCGGACGGCGCTCGGGGTCATTTGTGGCAGCGAGCCTCATGGCCGGGCGGTGGGCGAGCAGTTGCAGCTGATGCTCCGCCCCCAGCAACTGCTGCTGGAGAGCGCCGCAGATGGGGAGCTCAAGGTGGTGGAGCAGCAGTTCCTCGGCCACCACTGCCGGGTGCTGTTCGA
Organism: Aeromonas sp. R10-2; assembly: GCF_040908445.1. Lineage (NCBI taxonomy): Bacteria > Pseudomonadati > Pseudomonadota > Gammaproteobacteria > Aeromonadales > Aeromonadaceae > Aeromonas > Aeromonas sp. R10-2. The sequence continues at coordinate 92,535 of NZ_JBFODS010000102.1, forward strand.
GTGTGGCGATCTGCAGCTGGAGGCGAGCATTGGCGAGCCCCTTGATGGGATGCGGGCACGGATCAAGGTTGCCCCCCATGGACTGGTGTTGTTTGACCCTTTGCCCTGAACGCGTGATATCGTCGTGAAATCAAAGAACTGGATCCACTCTGGTTTATAATCGCGCAACGCAAATAGCCCGTAACGCTAACGCCTACTCAGGGGAGAGATATATGAAAGCCCAAGCCGGGATCTGCGCAGAGCCGAATCTGCACGCCCTCTATCTGATGTTCAATCGCACCGGCGACGCCGCCGAACTGGTCGGCCGTCTGGCCAAACTGCCCGCCCTGTGGCAGGCGGTTGCCGCCGATTTCCCCGATGCCGGGTTCAGCGGTCTGGTTGCCGTTGGCGCCGATGCCTGGGATGGTCTCTACCCTGCCGCCCGTCCGCCCCAGTTCCGCAGCTTTATGGCGCAATCCGCCAACGGTCAGGAAGCCCCCAACACCCCGTTTGATCTCTTTATTCAGCTGCGCGCCGATCGGGTGGATGTGCTGCACCACGCCGGTCACCGTGTGATGGCACTGCTGGCCGGATTGGTCGAGCTGGCCGAAGAGGTGCGCGGTTTCCGCAACCTGGATTTCCGTGACCTGACCGGTTTCGTTGACGGCACCGAGAACCCGCAGGATGAGCACCGTGCCGAAGTGGCGCTGGTGGCCGATGGCGAGTTTGCCGGTGGCTCCTACATCCACGTTCAGCGCTGGGTACACGCCATGAGCGACTGGGAGAAGCTGGCGCAGAAAGAACAGGAAGACATTATCGGTCGAACCAAGCCCGACAACATCGAGTATGAGTCTGCCGCCAAACCGCTGACCGCCCACATCAAGCGGGTCAACCTCAAGACGCCGAAAGGGGAGTCCATGGAGATCCTGCGCCAGAGCATGCCCTGGGGCACCATGACCGAGCAGGGGCTCTACTTCATCTCCTGCTGCCGCACTCAGCAGCACTTCAACGCCATGCTGGCCAGCATGTACAAGGGGGAGGGCAGCCACTTCGATCATCTGCTGCGCTTCACCAAGGCGGTGACCGGCGCGGCTTTCTTCGCCCCATCTGAAAGTTTTTTGATGGCGCAGGGTAAATAAGCCCGCCTGACGAAGCTGCAGAAAACAAAAATCCCGGCCAAGGCCGGGATTTTTCGTTCTGGCGTGACCGCTATGATGCGGTGGCGGCCATTACGGCGTCTGTTCGAACAGCTCGAGAGCGGAGAGGTAGAGCTCTTCGATATCGGTGTCGCTGGTCGGGGTGATGAAGATAGTGTCATCACCGGCGATGGTACCGAGGATCCCCTCTGCCTTGCCGAGGGAGTCGAGCAGGCGGGCGATCAGCTGGGCTGCGCCCGGGCTGGTGTGGATCACTACCAGTGCGCCGTTGTGATCGACGTCCAGTACCAGATTCTTGAGCGGGCTGGAGGTGGTGGGCACGCCCAGTTCCACCGGCAGGCAGTAGACCATCTCCATCTTGGCGTTGCGAGTGCGAACAGCGCCGAAGCGGCTCAGCATGCGCGATACCTTGGACTGGTTGATATTTTCGAAACCCAGCTCTTGCAGGGCGGTAACGATTTCTGCCTGGGAGCCAAAGCGCTCTTCTTTCAGCAAGGCTTTAAAGGCCTTGGCCAGTTTTTCTTGCTTGTCGTTGTGTTTCATCTTGGTCTCACGAATGAGGAGGTGTGGCGGCCTGTGCAGCACAGGCGGCAGATACGAACAGCGGGGCCATTTTGCATTCATATGCCGTTTTTTGCAAGGAAGCGGCGCTTGTTCTGCATATTGATTCAAAAATGGCTTGCATCAACCTTTATTAGGGATAGAATCGGGATGAAATTTTGAAAACTTATTCAATTGGGCTGTATGGGTATTGAATTAATAGGTATCGAGAAGTCCTGGCACAAGGTGCCGGTTCTGCAACAGGTCAGCTTTCGGACATCCCCCGGTGAAACCTTGGTGTTGCTGGGCCCGAGCGGTGCTGGCAAGAGTTCCCTGCTACGGATGATGAACCTGTTGGATACCCCGGATGCGGGTGTTCTGCGGATTGGTGAAAGTGAATTTTCTTTCCCGAACTCCCTCTCTGCTGCCGAATTCAACCGCCAGTCCCAACTGCTGCGTCGCAAGGTGGGGATGGTGTTCCAGCAGTACAATCTCTGGCCACATCTCACTGTGATGGAGAATCTGATTGAAGCGCCGGTCAAGGTGCTCGGCATGAGCAAGGAGGACGCCATCGAGAAGGGGGCCTATTTGCTGGCCCAGCTGCAACTGGCCGACAAGCGCGATGCCTGGCCGGCACGTCTCTCCGGCGGTCAGCAGCAGCGGGTGGCCATTGCCCGTACCCTGATGATGGACCCGGAAGTGTTGCTGTTTGACGAGCCGACTGCGGCGCTGGATCCCGAGATCACCAAGGAGGTGGCCGAGATCATCCGTAACCTGAGCCAGACCGGCATTACCCAGGTGGTGGTGACCCACGAGGTCGACTTTGCCCGCAAGGTGGCCAGTCAGGTGATTTATCTGGAGAAGGGGCGGATCATCGAATCCGGCACCGCTGCCATTTTCCAATCCCCGCAAACCAGCCGGTTTGCCGAATTCTTGATGCATTGATATTGAATCGATAAGGAAGCTGTCATGAAAAAGAGTCTGTTGTTGGTTGCTGCCATGGGCCTGTTGAGTACCTCCGTCATGGCCAAAGAGATCAAGTTCGCCACCGAGGCCACCTACGCGCCGTTCGAATACCTGGATGACAAGAACGAGTTTCAGGGTTTTGACATCGATCTGGCGCGCGCCATCTGCGAGCAGGCCAAGCTGGAGTGCAGCTTCCACAACCAGGCCTTTGACAGCCTGATCCCCAGCCTGAAATTCCGTCGCTACGATGCCGCCATCGCCGCCATGGACGTAACCCCTGAGCGGGCCGCTCAGGTCGATTTCTCCGACATCTATTACGAGAACTCGGCAGTATTCGTCGCCAAGAAAGGGGCCTTCAAGGGGCCGGAAGAGATGGTCGACAAGACAGTCGGCGTGCAGAACGGTACCTCTCACCAGTCCTATCTGGTGGATAACTGGGTGAGCAAGGGTCTGCTGACCGTGCCGTACGCCAGCTACCAGAGCGCCTTCCTCGACATGATGAATGGCCGTACCGACGGTGTCTTTGCCGATACCGCCGTTGCTGCCGACTGGCTGAAGCAGCACAAGGAGTATGCGGTGGTGGGTGCGCCGGTGACCGATGCCAAGTACTTCGGTACCGGCTTTGGCATCGCGGTGGCCAAGGGCAATCAGGAGCTGCTGACCCAGCTGAACAAGGGGCTGGCCGAGATCAAGGCCAACGGCACCTATCAGAAAATCTTCGACAAATACTTCGCGCAGTAAGCCATGTTGAGCCTGTTGTTGGATGCAGCCTGGATGACCCTCGGGCTGGCCTTGGCATCACTGGTCGGGGGCATGGTATTGGCACTGGCGTTCAGTGCCGCCGAGCTTAGCAAGCAGCGTGCGCTGGTGTGGCCGGTGGCCACCCTGACCACGCTGATCCGTGGCCTGCCCGAGTTGCTGGTGGTGCTGTTCATCTACTTCGGTTCGACCCAGGTGCTGTTCCTCATCACTGGCGAGTATGTGGAGTTCAGTCCGTTCGCCTGTGGCGTGCTGGCGCTCTCCCTGCTGTTCGCCAGCTATGCGACCCAGACCCTGCGGGCGGCGCTTAATGCGGTGCCTTCAGGTCAACGGCTGGCGGCGCTGGCGTTGGGGTTGAGCAAGAGCCACATCTTCTTTCGCATCGTGTTGCCGCAGGCGTGGCGTCACGCCTTGCCGGGCCTCGGCAACCAGTGGCTGGTATTGCTGAAAGATACCGCGCTGGTGTCGCTTATCGGGGTGAACGAGATGATGCGTCAGGCGCAGATGGCCTCGGCCAGTACCTATGAACCTTTTACCTGGTATGCCGCCGCGGCCCTCATCTATCTGGCTATCAGTCTGGTTAGCGAGTACGGCCTCGGGCTGGCTGCCCGCTACACCCGCCGCTACGGAGGCTAACTGATGCAAGAGTATCTCGTTACGTTGCTGGGCGGTCTTGTCACCACGCTGGAGCTGACCCTGTTCAGCCTGCTGCTGGGGATTGTGTTGGCAGCCCTGATGACCTGGGCGTTGGAGCTGCGCCTGCCGGTGGCGACCCAGCTGGTGCAGCTGTGGGTGCTGCTCTTTACCGGGACGCCGCTGCTCATTCAGATCTTCCTGATTTACTACGGGCCGGGCCAGTTCGAGTGGCTGAAAGCCAGCCCGCTCTGGCCGCTGCTCAAGCAGCCCTGGTTCTGCGCCGTGCTGGCGCTGGGTCTCAACACGGCGGCTTACTCCACCCGGTTGTTCAAGGGGGCGCTCGATGCCATCCCGGCTGGTGAGGTGGAGGCGTGTCGTGCGCTTGGCTTTAATGGCCGCCAGACCTTGTGGATGAAGGTGCGTCATGCTGCCCGTCATCTGGTGCCTGCCTACTCCAACGAGGTGATTCTGGTGCTCAAGGGGAGCTCCCTCGCCAGTACCATCACCATCATGGACATCATGGGGCTGGCGCAGGGATTGAACGCCCAGACCTACGATACCCTGGCTGTGTTCGGGGTGGCTGGTGGGCTTTATCTGGCGATGAACGGATTGTTAACAATTGGTTTTCGCTGGTGTGAAAAACGGGCGCTGGCATTCCAATCCTGAGACCCTCAGATCTACCTCTTTATGGTAAGGAGAAGTGCAGAAAAACTGTGCTTCTCCTTCAACTTTTTGTATTTCCCTCCAATTTTTGCTCCCGCATGTTTCGTGGCTCACAGAACCCGTGACTGCAACTGTTATCAGATTGTTTTTTATGGGGGGATCCATTAAGGTTGGGCGCACAACAACAAACAACCTTAAACCTACGCTTAAACATGGAGTTGATCATGAAAGTTGCCGTTCTGGGTGCCGCTGGTGGCATCGGTCAAGCCCTCGCTCTGCTGTTGAAAAACCGTCTGCCGGCTGGCTCCGAGCTGAGCCTGTATGACATCGCCCCGGTTACTCCGGGTGTGGCCGTTGACCTCAGTCATATTCCTACCGACGTCGCCATCAAGGGCTTCTGCGGTGAAGATCCGACTCCTGCGCTGGTTGGGGCCGATGTGGTGCTGATTTCCGCCGGTGTGGCACGCAAGCCGGGGATGGATCGCTCCGACCTGTTCAATATCAACGCCGGTATCGTCAAGAATCTGGTCAAGAAGTGCGCGGCCACTTGCCCGAAAGCACTGATCGGCATCATCACCAACCCGGTCAACACCACTGTGGCTATCGCCGCCGAAGTGCTGAAGAAAGCCGGTGTCTATGACAAGCGTCGCCTGTTCGGTGTCACCACCCTGGATGTGATCCGCGCCGAGACCTTCGTGGCCGCTGCCAAAGGGCTGAACATCGACAAGGTTCGCGTCAATGTGATCGGTGGTCACAGTGGCGTCACCATTCTGCCGCTGCTCTCCCAGATTGAAGGTGCCTCCTTCACTGCTGAAGAAGTGGCTGCCATGACCAAGCGCATCCAGAATGCCGGTACCGAAGTGGTTGAAGCCAAGGCTGGTGGCGGTTCCGCAACCCTCTCCATGGGTCAGGCGGCTTGCCGTTTTGGTCTCTCCCTTATCAAGGGTCTGCAGGGCGAAGCCAACGTTGTCGAGTGCGCCTACGTGGAAGGCAACGGCGAGCACGCCACCTTCTTCGCACAGCCGGTACTGCTGGGCAAGAACGGCGTCGAAACCGTACTGGATTACGGCAAGCTGAGCGCCTTCGAGCAGGAAGCGATGGAAGGCATGCTGGCTACCCTGAAAGCCGATATCCAGCTGGGTGTCGATTTCGTCAAGTAAGCGGGTCAACCGTGCCAACAAGGGAGCTTCGGCTCCCTTTTGTATTGATGAGATCCGCCCGGCAGGCTAAGGGGATGGGGCTTGGTGCCGATAACAGAGTGCAGCAGGAGATCCTTATGATGAAACCCCTTACCCTTCTAATTCTTGTCGGTGCATTCACCGCGCCCCTCTATGGTGCCGAGGTGGTATCGGCTGCCGTATCGAGCGATGCGCCTGCAGCAAGTGCATCGGCACCGACCGCAAGCAGTGCTGCGGTGGCAACGACCCCTGTCTCTGCTGCTACGCCAGCTCCCTCTGAGGCAGTCCCCGTCTTGCTTCCGGCCGAGCCGGTCACACCCGTTGCCAGCAGTGGCGAGGGGGCCGCGCCGCTGCCAAAACCGGCGGAGCCTGCCGCAGTGGTGGCGCCTCCCGCACCTCTGGCCGCTGGCGAGTTGCAGGCGGTGCCGCTCTATCGTCAGGATGAGCTGCTCAACTGGATTGAGCAGGGGCGTCACCTCACTCAGGTGAAGCAGGATCGCTGTCAGCTGACTCAGGATATCGAAGCGCGCGCCTCGGTGATGAAGATCCCGGCCTATCAGTTCCTCTGGGGGGATATGCTGTCGTGGGGTGTCTGTACCAAGGCCAACGCCGAGCTCGGGGTGCAATATATGTGGGAGGCGGCCAATCAGGGGTTGGCGCCAGCGCTGGAGCAGCTGGGCCGCTACTACTGGAAAGGAACTTTGGTGCAGAAGGATTTGGTGCGAGCCGAGACCCTGATGCGCGAGGCGGCCAGCCTCGGTTTTCTGCGGGCTCGCATCGAGTGGGTCGAGATGCTGCTGCAGGGGATGGGCAGTCCGCTCGATTATGAGGACGCCTATCGCTGGCTCCATGGCTCCGTCATCGGTGACAAGGCGCTGCACCAGAAGGCGGCGAGTCTGCTCAACCGTCTTGGCAACAGGATGCCGGCCAACGTGGTGGCCCGCGCCAAGGCGATGCACTGATCCAAAAAAATGACCCACAGATCTGCACCTGTGGGTCCGGTTCCAGCCGCCGTGCCATGACAGGCCGGAACCTCCCTCTGTTATATGGCTGCCTGCGCCTTAGAGATCTTGGTGGGGGCCAAAAACTTCGTAATGGAGCTGCCCCGCTGGCACCCCAGCCGCCAGCAGCTGCCGCTTGATCTCCTGCATGAAGCCGACAGGGCCACAGAAGTAGTAGTGGGCCTCTGGCGTGATGCGCTCCTTCACGGCAGTCAGATCCATGGTGCCGGCCAGGTCGTAATCTTCACCCTGTACATCGCTGGCTTCCGGCTCCCGATACCAGACCCGGCTCAGCAAGTTGGGATGCTGGCGGGATTTTTGCTGAATATCCTCCCGGAAGGCGTGTACAGCGCCCTGTTCGCAGGCGTGCAGCCAGGTGACATCAGCCTGATGGCCGTTCGCCAGTAGCTGGTTGAGCATGCTCATTATCGGCGTCACGCCGACACCGGCGGAGAGCAGTACCACCGGGGTCTGGCTGTCGGCTTTCAGGTAGAAATCGCCGGTAGGGGGCATCACCTCAATCCTGTCACCCGCCTGCAGGTGATCGTGCAGCAGGTTGGAGACCTGACCCTGCGGTTCACGCTTGACGCTGATGCGGTAGTCCTGCCCGTTGGGGGCATCGGAGAGGGAGTACTGGCGGATTTCCTGATATTCCAGCTCGGGGTGAACCAGCTTGATGCTGAGGTATTGGCCCGGTTTGAAGGTCAGTACCGGCTTGCCATCTTCCGGCGCCAGCAGGAAGGAGGTGATGAGGTCGCTCTCGGCTCGCTTCTCCTTGATGATGAAGGTGCGGGTACCTTGCCAGCCGCCATCCTGATTGGCCTTCTCCTGATAGATCTCCTGCTCGCGGCCGATGAAGATGTCGGCCAGCACGCCATACGCCTTGCCCCATGCCTCCAGCACCTCTTCGGTGACCGCACTTCCGCCCAATTCTTTGAGCGTGGCCAAGAGATGACTACCTACAATGTGATATTGTTCCGGCTGGATCAGGAATCCGGTATGTTTGTGCGCAATCCGCTCGACCGCACCGGCGAGCGCTCCCAGATTGTCGATATTCTTTGCATACGCGGCGACTGCATTGAACAGGGCCAGCGGCTGGCCGCCACTGCGTTGGTGGGCCAGGTTGAAGATATCTTTCAGCTCCGGGTTATGGCTGAACATCCGCTGGTAGAAGTGCTGGGTGAGGGCAGGGCCTGCCGATTCGAGCAGCGGAATAGTGCTTTTGATGACGGCAACGGTGGTTTGATCTAGCATAGGGGCCTCGTTCTAATTGAACATATAAAATGTCATTTAATAAGTGGCATCCTAGATGTTTATTTGATTTGAATCAATACTCCACTTTTCGCATCGCGCTAATCAGGTTTTATGAGACTAACCAGTTATACAGATTTTGGATTGAGAGCCCTGCTCTATCTTGCCACCCTGCCGGAAGGGGAGTTGTCGAGCGTTGCCAAGGTATCGGCCTTGTATGGCGTTTCCCGCAACCACATGGTGAAGGTGGTCAATCAGCTGGTGAAGCTGGGCTATCTGCAATCCCAGCGGGGCAAGAATGGCGGTATTCGTATGGCTTGCGATCCCGCCACCATCAATATCGGGCAGGTGATCAGGGCGCTGGAAGGCAATCTGGACGGCATTGACTGTGGCTCGCCCGCTTGTCACATCGTCTCTGTCTGTCTGCTCAAGAGTGCGCTGAAAGAGGCGATGGATGCGTTTCTGGCGGTGATGGACAGCTATACGCTGCAAGACCTGCTGGCCAACCGTGACGAGCTACAGAGGGTGTTTGGCGAGTTGATCCCGACGCTGGTGTTGGAGCCGGATGATGAAGATGAACAGTGACAATGAGCAATAGAAAAGGGCTGCCACTGGCAGCCCTTTTTCAATCTTGCGAATCCGACTCCGCCCGGTACGATGCCGGCATAATCCGCGCCATCTTGACCATGTTGTTCTCCACATCGAGGATCTCGATAGGATAACCGGCCAGCCGGATCCCAATGTTGGGCTGGGGGATCTCCTCCAGATATTCGAGGATCAGACCGTTGAGGGTACGCGGGCCGTCGATGGGCAGGTGCCAATTCATCTCCTTGTTCAGCTCACGAATATTGGCTGAGCCTTCGACCAGATAAGAACCATCTGACTGGGGGTGGATCTCGTCGCTCGGCGCTGGCGTCATGGAGGTGGTGAAGTCGCCCACTATCTCTTCCAGAATATCGTCCAGAGTGATTAGCCCCTGAATGTCGCCGTATTCGTCGACGATCAGGCCAATTCGCTCCTTGTTGCGCTGGAATTTGGCCAGCTGCACGTTGAGCGGCGTTCCTTCCGGAATGAAGTAGATCTCGTCCACTTCACGCAATAGACTCGATTTGTTGAACTGGTCCCTGGCTACCAGCCGCAGGGCATCGCGCGCGTGCAAAAAGCCGACAACGTCGTCGATATTGTCGCGATAGAGCAGGATCTTGGTGTGAGCGCAGTGGGCCAGCTGGCGCTGGATGCTCTTCCAGTCATCGTTGATGTCGATGGCGTAGATATCGCTGCGCGGCACCATGATGTCCTCGACCAGCATCTTGTCGAGATCCAGAATGCTCAGCAGCATCTCTTGATGACGCTGGGGGATCAGGTTACCCGCCTCATTGACGATGGTGCGCAGCTCCTCGGTGTTGAGGGAGTCATCCTTGTTAGGATTGATCTTCAGCATCTTGAGCAGGCCGCTGGTGATGCCGTTGATCAGCCAGACCAGCGGCGAGAGCGGCACCATCAGCCCCTTGAGGATCCAGGAGGCGGGATAGGCGATCTTCTCCGGAAACATGGCTGCCAGGGTCTTTGGCGTCACTTCACCGAATACCAGCACCACCAGAGTCAGGCCGAAGGTAGCGATGGCGACCCCGAGATCACCAAACAGCCGGATACAGACGATAGTGGCGATGGCGGAGGCGAGGATATTGACCAGATTGTTGCCGATCAGGATCAGCCCCAGCAGGCGATCGGGGCGGGCGAGCAGTTGCTCGACGCGACGTGCGGCTTTGTGTTTGGTCTGTGCCAGATGCCGCAGTTTGTAGCGGTTGATGGACATCAGGCCGGTTTCGGCACTGGAGAAAAAGGCGGAAAGAAGGATCAAGATAACGAGAACAATCAGTAATGTACTCGTTGAGATGCTGTCCAAAAAGGGCTCCTGTTGGATGGTATGGCTAAAAGAGTATAGGTGTCAGCTCAACAGCACTTCTTTGACGAAGCGACTGCCAAAGTAGGCAAGAGTCAGGATGAAGCTGCCGATCAGACTGAGCGTGATGACTTTGCGGCCGCGCCAGCCATAGGTGTGATGACCCCACAGCAGCAACACGTAAACACACCATGCCAGGATGGAGAGCACGGCCTTGTGAGACTTGCCCTGGGCGAACATATCTTCGAGGAAGAAGAGGCCGGAGGCGATGGAGAGTGTCAGTAGCAACACCCCTGCAGAGATCAACTGAAACAGCCGTTTTTCCACCGTCATCAGTGGCGGCATGGCTGGCAGGTTGCTGATTTTTCTCGATTTAAGCTGCTTGTCCAGACAGGCGAGCTGCAGCGCAAACAGACAGGCGATCATTAATACCGAGTAGGCCATCAGGGCGAGGCCGATGTGCAGCAACAGCTGGGGATGGGCCTCCAGATGGGTTATGTAGCGACCCGGGATCAAGGCGCTGGCAGCCAGCAACAGGGCCGAGAAGCTGTAGACCACCGGCAGCAGGATCCAGCCGTTGAAGCGGCGGGTCACGCAGGTCATGAAGCAACTGATGATGAGGCTGACCAGCGAGGCAACGTTGAGCATGCTCAGGTTCTGGCCGTAACTCTGCAATACCTCTGAACCGAGGGCGCTGGCGTGGGCGATCAGGGCCAATCCGATACAGGCAAACAGGGAGCGCTGTCCCACCGGCTTGGCGCTCAGTAACAGATGCAGGGAGGCGATGATGGCCAGCAGATAAAACGCCAGGGCCAGAACAGAGATTACGATCATAACCAGGTCGTTGTTGCACAAGCTTTTGAGGGTAAGAGAGGCAGTATACCTTGCACGAGAAGTGCTCGCCAGTTGTGCAACGGCCGATCTGCCCATATATAGGGAGAAGGTCCCTGCTGCTGCGGTGCGGTGAATAATCGTCCTCGCGCCCGCTCTGGGTTATAATGCCCCCAATTTATTACGCCAAGAACCGGAATCCGTCATGTTTGAGAATTTGACTGAACGACTCTCGCGCACCTTGCGCAATGTCAGTGGCCGTGGTCGCCTGACCGAAGACAATATCAAGGAAACCCTGCGTGAAGTCCGCATGGCGCTGCTCGAGGCGGATGTCGCCCTGCCGGTCGTGCGTGATTTCGTGGCGCGTGTCAAAGAGCGCGCAGTCGGGCAGGAAGTGGCCAAATCCCTGAGCCCGGGCCAGGCATTCATCAAGATTGTGCACGGTGAACTGGTCACAGTAATGGGTGAGGCCAACGAACAGCTCAACCTGGCTGCCCAGCCGCCAGCGATCATCCTGATGGCCGGTCTGCAGGGTGCCGGTAAGACCACCACAGTTGGCAAACTGGCCAAGCTGCTCAAAGAGCGCAGCAAGAAGAAGGTGCTGGTGGTCAGTGCTGACGTTTATCGCCCAGCAGCGATCAAGCAGCTGGAGACCCTGGCGAGCGACATCGGCGTCGACTTTTTCCCGAGCGATGCCAGCCAGAAGCCGGTCGATATAGCCACCGCAGCCATCGATCAGGCGCGCAAGAAATTCTATGACGTGGTGATCGTCGATACCGCCGGTCGTCTGCACGTTGATAGCGAGATGATGGCCGAGATTCAGGATCTGCATGCCACCATCAAACCGGTCGAGACCCTGTTCGTGGTGGATGCCATGACTGGTCAGGATGCCGCCAACACCGCCAAGGCGTTTAATGAAGCGCTGCCGCTTACCGGTGTGATCCTCACCAAGGCGGATGGTGACGCCCGTGGTGGTGCCGCCCTGTCGGTGCGCCACATCACCGGCAAGCCGGTCAAGTTTATCGGTATGGGTGAGAAGACCGATGCGCTGGAGCCGTTCCACCCGGATCGTCTCGCCTCCCGCATCCTCGGTATGGGCGATGTGCTGTCGCTGATCGAGGAAGTCGAGCGCAACGTCGATAAAGAGAAAGCGGCCAAGCTGGCCAGCAAGGTCAAGAGCGGCAAAGGCTTCGATCTGGAAGATTTCCGCGAGCAGCTGGCCCAGATGCGCAACATGGGCGGCATGATGGGGATGCTCGACAAGCTGCCCGGCATGTCCGGGCTGCCGGATAACGTGAAAGATCAGATGGATGACAAGCTCACCGTGCGGATGGAGGCCATCATCAGCTCCATGACGCCCAAGGAGCGTGCCCACCCCGATCTCATCAAGGGTTCCCGCAAACGCCGTATCGCCGCAGGCTCCGGCATGCAGGTGCAGGACGTGAACAAGCTGCTCAAGCAGTTCACCGAGATGCAGCGCATGATGAAGAAAATGTCCGGTAAAGGCGGCATGCGCAAGATGATGAGCCAGATGAAGAACATGATGCCCCCCGGTTTCGGTGGCGGTCGCGGCCCGTTCTGATCCGGCCTGCGTGTTGATGGGGGTCTGCTGCGGCAGGCCCCTTTTCATTGCCGCTCTGCGCAAAAAATGGCTGGCTTGGTTGCAATTATTACGAATCCAAGTAGAATTACGCGGCTTATTTTAAGCTAGGGTCCGCGTGTTTGCGGGCCTTGTTCATTAGATGTTAATGAGGACGATATGGTAACCATTCGTTTACAACGTGGTGGCGCGAAAAAGCGTCCGTTCTACCAGGTAGTAGTTTCTGACAGCCGTTGCGCCCGTGACGGTCGCTTCATCGAGCGCGTTGGTTTCTTCAACCCGGTTGCTGCTGGTCAAGCTGAAAAGCTGAACCTGGACCTGGCTCGTATCGAGCATTGGGTTGCTACTGGTGCCGCTGTTTCTGACCGCGTTGCCAAGCTGATCAAAGACGCTAAAAAAGCTGCTTAATCAGCCCAACGGTAAGGAGTTAAGGTGGAAAAACCTGTAGTTCTGGGCACCCTGGGTACCGTTTATGGCATCAAGGGCTGGCTTAAAGTGAACTCCTTCACCGATGTTGCCGAAGCGATTTTCGATTACAACCCCTGGCTGATTAATCAGAACGGGGCGTGGCGTGAAATTCGGGTTTCATCCTGGAAACGTCACAATAAGGGTCTGATCTGCAAACTCGATGGTATCGATGTGCGCGAAGATGCCCTGGCATTGACCAATGTCGAGATTGGCGTACCCGCCGATCTGTTGCCTGCGTTGCCTGAAGGTGAGTTCTACTGGCGTGACCTGATTGGTTGCTCCGTGGTGACCACCAAGGGATACGACTTGGGCAAGGTGACCGAATTGATGGAAACCGGCTCCAACGATGTGTTGGTGGTTGAGGCCAATGTAAAAGATGCCTTTGGTGCAAAGGAGCGGTTGATTCCGTTCCTGGAAGAGCAGGTGATCAAGAATATTGATCTGACTGCTCGAACAATCGAAGTTGATTGGGATCCTGGTTTCTAGTTTCCCGCGCTAACACGGGTGCCGGAGGTTTCTTATGTGGATTGGGGTCATTAGCCTCTTCCCTGAAATGTTCCGAGCCATTACCGAGCACGGGGTAACGGGTCGGGCCGTCAAGAGTGGCCTGCTGCAGATTGAGTGCTGGAACCCCCGGGAGTTTACCCACGACAAACACCGTACGGTCGATGATCGTCCTTATGGTGGTGGGCCCGGCATGTTAATGATGGTTCAGCCGCTGCGTGACGCGATTCATGCAGCCAAGCAAGCGGCGGGAGACGGGGCGAAAGTCATCTATCTCTCTCCTCAGGGACGCAAGCTGACTCAAGCGGGCGTAACCGAGTTGGCGACGAATCAGAAACTGATTCTGGTAGCCGGTCGATACGAAGGTATCGATGAACGCGTGATACAAACCGAAGTCGACGAAGAGTGGTCTATCGGGGATTACGTGTTAAGTGGTGGCGAGTTGCCTGCCATGACCCTGATCGATGCGGTTTCGCGTCTGGTCCCCGGGGTTTTGGGTGATCAGGCCAGTGCCGAGCAAGACTCCTTTACGGATGGCTTGCTGGATCATCCCCACTACACTCGGCCGGAGGTGTTGGATGGATTGGTGGTGCCCGAGGCGCTGACAAGCGGCAATCACGAAGTGATTCGACGCTGGCGTCTCAAGCAATCGCTCGGACGGACCTGGCAAAGAAGGCCGGAACTTATTAACAACCTAGCTCTGACTGACGAGCAAGAATCACTTCTTGCCGAGTATGTCCGCGAAGTGCGTGACAGCGTTAAGTAGAGTTTTCAGTTTATCCTAGGTAAGGAAAGACAATGAGCAAGATTATTCAGCAGCTTGAACAAGAGCAACTGCGTACCGACATCCCGGCTTTTGCCCAGGGCGACACTGTACGTGTTCAAGTTCGTGTTAAAGAAGGTGGTAAAGAGCGTCTGCAGGCTTTCGAAGGCATCGTTATTGCCAAGCGTAACCGCGGTCTGCACTCTGCTTTCACCGTTCGCAAGATCTCCAACGGCGAAGGTGTTGAGCGTGTATTCCAGACTCACTCTCCGCTGATCCACAGTGTAGAACTGAAGCGTCGTGGTGATGTTCGCCGCGCCAAACTGTACTACCTGCGCAACCTGTCCGGCAAAGCTGCTCGTATCAAAGAGAAGCTCAACTAATTCGATTCGAATTGGTGTCGGTATGTCGGCAAATAGCTCGACAGGTAGTGAAAAGGCTCGCCAATGGCGAGCCTTTTTTGTATCCGTCTATTGGCTATCTGGGGGCCGTTACTGGATGACCCGAACTACCGAGTTGTCGCGTCCGAAGGGGCCTGGCACATAGTCGTCGGCTGCCCAGTCATTCTCGTAGAGGGTTTCCCCTGCCGGAGTGATGAGCTGGTAGCAATATTCAAAGTAGCCCGGGCCGTCGGTCGGCAGATTGAGGGTGGCTTTGAACTCGCCGCTCTTCATGCGTTTCAGCTCGACCGGTTGCCACTGAGTGAACTCGCCGATCAGCATCACCTGTTCCGCCCCTGCAGCCGCCTCTTTCTCTACGGCAAAGGTCACCTTGACCTCGGGCTTGGACTTCAAAAACTGTTTGATCAGTGGCATGACGCCTCCTTGTCTGTGAGTTAAAAATGGCTCCTGTCTATTTTTATACCACCATATGACAAAGATGTTGATAAGGCAGATCAAGTCGGCAAGGCAAAATAGCGTTGCAGCAGACTGTGGGTGAAGTCGATCTTGAGATAGAAACCGCGGGGCAGGGTCATGATGGGTTGACCGTCGCGGCCGATGGCGCGAGTCAGCGCCTTGTTGTTGGCCGCCTTGGGCCGCAGTTGCATCACCTGGCCGTGGCGTGCGCTGATCTGCTCCACTTCTCCCAGCACTATCATGTCCATTAGCTCCTCCCAGTCCTGACGCAGTAGTCGATCTTCCTCTTCATTCGGGCTCCACATCAGTGGCATGCCGACTCGCCGCTCGCCAACCGGGATCTCGCGACTGCCTTCCACCGGGATCCAGAGCACCCGGGAGAGCTTGTTGCGCACGTTGGATTCCTCCCAGCGCTGGCCGCTGACGCCGATCAGCGGGGCGACGCAGACGAAGGTGGTCTCCAGCGGTTTGCCTTGAGGATCCACGGGGATCGTCTTGAGTTCGATCCCCAGCTCCGGGAAGTCCTGCTCCGGCTTGCTCCCGGCGCTGGCCCCCAGTTGCAGCTCGATCAACTGGCCGACCCACCCCTTGTCACGGCGCAGGTCTTTGGGCACCGCGACACCAGCCTCGGCGGCCAGCTGCGCCAGCGTGAAGCCGGCCATGGCATAGGCGCGGCTCAATAACTCCTGCTCGGATTGGGGATTGCTTGGCATAGTTGGCTCCATCTTGCTCGCCATATTCTAACAGGGGAGGATCCCGAGAAGGATCGCTGTTTTTATAACCGATCCTGAGTGGATAAGATCAAATGCAGAGAATTTGGGGGCTATCAGCTCATCGTGATGATTTTAAAGGGTTTTGTCTGTTTTATCGAGCAGTAAGCCAGGTCTGGTTTGACCTCGAAATAGTTGTCCAAGGGTTTGTGCATGATGTTACACACAGTTATCCACAGAAATCTTGGATAAGTGGATGAAAGTGGTTGGAGTCGCTGATATGTTACAAAAAATTGTGAATGCCACCCCATTTTCACAGGGTAAACCGGGTAGATATTGTGCCACTCCTGTGGATAATTTCGCCGCGGTGGATCTTTGAGCAGTTGAACTTGTTCACAATCCGGATCATGGATCTGACTCTTGGGGGAACATGGATCTAGATCCAGTTGTTTTATCTCAACCTTATAAAAAATAATGGTTTTTTATATTTTATGTCGCGTGGTGATACGGAGGGGTACTTTTCGCGTACAGTTAAAAAGTACTGTATATACCCGTTTGCTAACAGCTTTATGCACAGCCTGGGTGGGCAACTTGGGGGCGCGGATCCTTGGATTTGTTTATAAGTATGTTTGAAATTGAAAGTTATTCATGAAACAGGGGATTCACTCCTTGTTTGCTGCCACGGAGTGAATGTGGAACAATCTCCTTATAGATTCAGCCTTTATAAGGTGATCACGTGATTGATGGCGACGGATTTCGTCCCAATGTCGGTATCGTGATCTGTAACCGTGAAGGACAAGTGTTGTGGGCTAAACGCTATGGGCAGCACTCCTGGCAGTTTCCGCAGGGGGGGGTTGATGATGGTGAAACGCCAGAGCAGGCCATGTATCGAGAGCTGTATGAGGAGATTGGCCTCAAGCCCGAAGATGTGACCATCATGGCCACCAGTCGTAACTGGCTAAAGTACCGTTTACCCAAACGTCTTGTCCGCTGGGACAGTTCACCGGTCTGTATTGGCCAAAAACAAAAATGGTTCCTGTTACAGCTGAATTCGGGCAAGGAGTCGCGGATCCAGTTCGGCTGTCATGGCCATCCCGAATTTGACGACTGGCGTTGGGTCAGCTTCTGGTACCCCGTGCGTCAGGTCGTTTCGTTCAAGCGGGAGGTTTACCGCCGGGTCATGAAAGAGTTTGCCCCGCTGGCGATGCCGGTGCCGGCAGTGCAGGTCAACAAGAAGGATGGGCGGCGCAACCGCGCCCGTTAAGGAGCACAGATTAGTTGTTAACGGAACTGAGACGTATCGTCGAGAGCATGGCCGAGGCCAATACCCTCGAGCAGGCCTTGCAAGCATTGGTGAGCCAGACCCGGCACGCCATGGCAGTGGACTGCTGCTCCGTCTATGTCTCGGAACCCGAGGTGCGCCGCTATCGCCTGGCGGCTACCGACGGCTTGGCCCCGTCCGCGGTTGGCAAGGTGACCCTGCCCTACGAGCAGGGCATCGTTGGTCTGGTGGGTCAGCGGGAAGAGCTGATCAACCTGGCCGATGCCCCCGCGCACCCCAGTTTCAAATTCCTGCCCGATGTGGCCGAAGAGGCGTTCCGCTCCTTCCTCGGCGCTCCCATCATGCATCAGCGTCAGGTGGTCGGCATTCTGGTGGTGCAGCAGAAGGAGAGCCGCCGCTTCGATGAGGGGGAAGAGTCCTTCATGGTCACCCTGGCGGCCCAGCTGGCGGCGCGGATCGCTCAGGCGCAGGCCAAGGGGTGGTTGCAGAAGACCGACTGGAGCAAGCCGCTGCGCGGTATTGCCGGTGCCAGCGGCATCGCCATGGCCAAGGCCTGGGTGTGGCGGCCCCGCAAGGCGCTCTCGTCAATTACCCCGCGCAAGGATGAAGACCATGCCAGCCAGCTGGCGCGGCTGGAGCTGGCGGTTGAGGAGGTGCGGCACGACTTGGAGAGTCTGGCGCTGCGTTTTCGCGAGAGCTACAGCCAGGATTCGGTGGCGATCTTCGATATCTATCTCCATCTGCTGAACGATCCCGGCTACATCAAGCCCATTCGCAACAAGGTGAGCAAGGAGCACTGGACTGCGGTATCTGCGGTCAAGCTCATCAGTGATCGCTTGATCGAGCAGTTCAAAGGGATGAAGGATCCCTACTTGCAGGAGCGTTCCACCGACGTGAAGGATATTGCCCAGCGGCTGATCAGCCGACTGGTGCAGAATGAACCGGAACATATCTCCATCGGCGAGCCGGTGGTGCTGGTTGCCGACGAGGTGACTGCTACCATTCTGGCGGAAGTGCCCCGCGAGTATCTGACCGGGGTGGTCTCGCTCAAGGGGGGGACCAACTCCCACGCGGCCATTCTGGCCCGCGCCATGGGGGTGGCCGCCATCATGGGGGTTGATCTGCCCCTTGGTGACATAGGTGGTCGCATGCTGGTCGTCGATGGCTATAGTGGTGATCTCTTCATCGAGCCCAATCAGGTGATCCTGACCGAGTATCGTCAGCTGCTGAGCGAAGAGCGGGCGCTCGATACCCTGGTGCGCAGCGTCGACAACCAGCCTTCGGAGACGGCGGACGGCACCAAGGTCTCCCTGCTGCTCAACGCCGGTCTCAGTGCCGATACCGAGATCTCCCTCAACCAGCTGGCGGACGGGGTGGGCCTCTATCGCACCGAGATCCCCTTTATGCTGCAGGAGAGCTTCCCCTCCGAGTGGGAACAGACTGCCCGTTATCGCGGCATTCTGGAGACCTACCGCAACCGGCCGGTCTGCATGCGGACGCTGGATGTGGGCGGCGACAAGCCGTTACCCTATTTCCCCATCGTCGAGGAAAACCCCTTCCTTGGCTGGCGGGGGATCCGGATCACCCTGGATCACCCCGAACTGTTTCTGGTGCAGCTCAAGGCGATGCTGCGGGCCAGTGAAGGGCTGGACAATCTGGCCATCATGCTGCCGATGATCAGCAGCGTCAGCGAAATCAAAGCCTCCCGTCGTCTGCTGGATCAGGCATGGCGGGAAGTGTCGGAAGAGGCGGCGAGCCGCGATGCGGTGATCCGCTACCCCAGTCTCGGGGTGATGATCGAGGTGCCCTCAGCCCTCTTTATCTTGCCGGAGATGGCGCCGCTCATCGACTTCTGGTCGGTGGGCAGTAACGACCTGACCCAGTACCTGCTGGCGGTGGATCGCAACAACTCCCGGGTTGCCAACATCTACGATGCCTTCCATCCTGCGGTGATCCGCGCCCTGCAACAGCTGGTTGATGCCTCCCACCGCTACCAGAAGCCGGTGTCGGTCTGTGGCGAGCTGGCCGGTGATCCGGTCGGTGTACTGTTGCTGCTTGCCATGGGCTATCGTCGCTTCAGTATGAACACCCACAACATCGCTCGGATCAAGTACGTGCTGCGTCAATCCACCCTGAGCGAGTTGACCGAACTGATGGCCGATGGTCTCAAACATGACAACCCCCACGTACTGCGCGGCCTGTTTGCCCGCTATCTGGAGGAGCATGGTTTGGGCGGTTTGCTGCGAGCCGGTCATAAATCGAAACAGAGTGATTGATAATCATGCCTTGTCCCTGCTGACGAATGATCGGAAAATGCGGCTTTTATTTTGACTGGGGCCGCATATGCAGCACGATGGATATTGGGTTTTCTCGCAGATTGATCCCGTAGCATTCAGTTTGGGACCACTATCGGTACGCTGGTATGGTCTCATGTACCTGTTCGGTTTCGCTTTTGCCATGTGGCTGGCTGGCCGTCGCGCCGATGCGCCGAACAGCGGCTGGACCCGCAACGAGGTGTCAGATCTGCTGTTTTACGGTTTCCTCGGGGTGATCCTCGGTGGCCGTGTCGGTTACGTGCTGTTCTACAACTTCGATCTCTTCCTCGCGGATCCCACCTACCTGTTCAAGATCTGGACCGGCGGCATGTCGTTCCACGGTGGGCTGATCGGGGTGATCACCGCGATGATCTGGTTTGCCCACAAGACCAAGCGCCACTTCTTCACCGTGGCCGACTTTGTGGCACCGCTCATTCCGTTCGGTCTCGGCGTCGGCCGGATCGGCAACTTCCTCAACGGCGAGCTGTGGGGCCGGGTCACCGATGTGCCCTGGGCCATCATCTTCCCGGAGGCGGGTCCCGAGCCGCGTCATCCCTCCCAGCTCTACCAGTTCGCACTGGAAGGGGTGGTGCTGTTCATCATCCTCAACCTGTTCTGGCGCAAGAATCCGCCGCGCGGCGCCATCTCCGGCATGTTCCTGCTGTTCTACGGCCTGTTCCGCTTCCTGGTGGAGTTTGTGCGCCAGCCGGACAGCCAGCTCGGTCTCTACTTCCAGGAGATCAGCATGGGCCAGATCCTCTCCACCCCGATGATTATCGCCGGAGCCCTGATGATCTGGGCCGCCTACAAGCGCCCGCAGTTGTTCGGTAATGCCGTGAAGGAGGTGAAATAATGCGAGCTTATCTCGACCTGATGCAGAAAATCCTCGATGAGGGCACCGTCAAGTCAGACCGTACCGGCACCGGTACTGTCTCCCTGTTCGGCCATCAGATGCGCTTCAATCTGGCGGAAGGTTTCCCGCTGGTCACCACCAAGAAATGCCACCTGCGCTCCATCATTCACGAGCTGCTCTGGTTCCTCAATGGCGATACCAATACCGCCTATCTGAAGGAAAACGGCGTCAGCATCTGGGATGAGTGGGCCGACGAGAATGGTGATCTGGGGCCGGTTTACGGCGCTCAGTGGCGCTCCTGGCCTGCGGCTGACGGGTCTGTCATCGACCAGATCCAGAAGGCGGTGGATGACATCAAGCACAACCCTGATTCGCGCCGCATCATCGTATCCGCCTGGAACGTGGGTGAACTGGACAAGATGGCGCTGGCCCCTTGCCACGCCTTCTTCCAGTTCTATGTGGCGGACGGCAAGCTCTCCTGCCAGCTCTACCAGCGCAGTTGCGATGTGTTCCTTTTAGACAACACAGCAAATTCTGCACAATACGAACTAGCAGCATAGTAAAGAGTCAATACAAAGACATTTTATTGTCAACATTTGCTGTTTGCACAATGCAGGTCTAGACTGCTCCTAGCGATGTTAGGAGCAGAGTCATGCATGTGGTCATACAGAAGAATGAACCGATAGTTAGCTCTCAGATCGACTCAATAGAGATTGAGGCTGGTCAGAAGGCTGATGGCGTTTTGTTCTTGGATAAGCAGTTCAAAGTGGTTGAGTATCCAAGTGAGTGGTTGTCTCACGAAGCCAATCACCGCCGCATCTCCGAGCAAACCGTTGTTACGTACTCCCGTAACATGAGGTACTTTCTTGAGTACATTGATGACCGCATGAGTGATGAGTGGTCGTTAGATGAAAAGTTACTCAATGTTCATCTCTCATTACTTGAAAGCTGGGTTCGTTACCAAATTGATGATCTTAAATTGGAGGCATCGACAGTCACCAATCGAGAGATGACGATTAGGGCGTTTTATGACTACTTCACAGACAAGACGCGTCATAAGAATCCTATAGAAAACAACCCCTTCCCCAGTGACCCCATCACTAGCAAGCCCAACAACAAGCAAGTCCAGGCCGTATCTGTACGTGATGTACAGAACCTCATGTTCTGTACGCCATACGAGCGTGAACGCACCCTCCTGCAATTCCTTCTGGATTCTGGTGTCCGGATCAGTGAACTCCCTCGCGTGACGTATGGCGATGTACAAGAGGCCCAGAACTTTGTGAGTGGCTCTTACATCACTGACGGCATTGACAAACCTGCTGTAGAAGCAGGCTATGCAGCATTACTCATACATGGCTCGAAGGGTCGGCAGGACTCTGTTAAGGAGCGTCACACAGTCATCACCAAACCAACACTTGATCGCCTGAAAGCCTATCACTCAAGCCCCTTATACAAGCGATACCAGCGTCTATACGCAGATCAAAACACTGCTCCAATTTTCTTTAACACGGAAGGCCGCCCATTTACTAAGGCGTCCATCGCCGCTCTCATTACTCGCATATCTAAACGTGCAGAAAAAAATGGAACATTATCCAAAAAGGCCCATGCGCATCTTTTCCGTCATAGCTTTGCCTATCTGACTCTACAGGATACTGGTCGTGGTCATGACTTCTTAGATCGCCTTGTATTCGTCCAGAAATCTCTAGGTCATACATCTATTAAAACCACAGAGCGTTATACCAATATTCCACATGATATTTATGACTCTATTGTTAACAAGGATGGGGAAATACAATCTCGCATTGAAAAAATGCAATTACTTGTAGATTCGACAAAAACTCGTATCAAATTGGTAGATAAAAAATGAGTTGCTTAGCTGAGACCGCTTTGGCAAAAGCCATGAACTGCAACAAGCACTTGGGGAAATTGCAGCTTACCATCATCATGGCAATTTTCGATCCCGAGTTTTTATTGAACATCCCTTTTGTAAATAAAAAAGATGGTGTTGTAAGTCTGTCATGTGAGTTTTTATCAAAATTGACCAGTGTTGAAGTTAGCACTATAAAACAAATGCATGAAAATCGCCATTTCACGCAAGTATATGAGGCATTTGTCAATGCTGGTGTTATAAGGCCAAACTATGATGGCATTACTTGTAATAAAATCAGATTGTTGGAACGAGCAAAATTATATATAAGAAAACATGAAGATGTGCTGGCTGAGATACCATTGGTAAATGGACGGATATCAGTTCGTGCGTTTGAAATGTTGCCAATTTGTAAAAAGTTAGGCATTAGTGGCTTTTCAACTTCAATACATAATCTTGGAGAAGATAATGTAGTTCGCGAAGAGTATGCCGAATTTTTTAAATGGTTGTATAAATTGATCGTTTCACATGGTCATTTCGATGAAAAATCATTCGTATCATATACAGATAAAGCCAAGCAAAGGAAAAAGTTTGTTGAGGGTGAAAGTGCTTGTGCTATTTTCAATGTTGTTAGAAAGTATGAAGGGTTTACAGATAGTATTGATTCGTTAAATCACATGGAGAACACTAGCCCGCTGATGGCTCTTTTTGCTTTGGCTTCTAAACGAGTAAAGGCTAAGTCCTCCATACAAAATTATTTATCAACTTATTCTAGCTTTGTTAAGTATCTGGAAGCGAATAATATAAATCATACATCATCACTGGCTGAATGCGTCAATGATTATGTATCCTTACGTTATAAATCGTATATTGAAGATATTTTACTTGGAAAGACGCTATCTCCTTCACAAGCAAACACATACATCAGCTGTTTAAATTTGACTTTGCAGCGGCTCGTAGCCTTTGAAGAGTTTAAGGGGCGGTCTTTCATATATGCATCTGGCTTTGATGTTGGCTCATTTTCAAATAAAGCAATGGCTTATACGCCATATACTCCAGAAGAACGTAATTTAATCCAAGTGAAATTGGATAGACAGATTGTAGAGTTAAAAAACTCTTGGCTTACACCATATGTGAAATCAGTCAAGTGTCATGATTTTATCAATGCTAGCGGAAAAAGGAGTATTATTGTCAGTGATAATATTACTTTAGAATCATTAAAAAGTTGGTTCGATCATGAGTGTGACTCAATACCATTTTATTTTGATGGATATAAAGATGCTCATAGTGATGATCCAAGAAGCATTTTTAAACGAGCTCTTACCAGCCTAAAAATGCGTAAGATTTTTAATGGGAACATTAGTGAATTATGGGATATATGGAATGTACCTGGGCGTATAGTAACAGCGAAGGCGCTTATCCCTCTCTATCTTAAGCTGATCCAAGTCACAGGGATGAACCCATCATCAATTATAGACCTCGAAATTGATGATTTTGTGGTTTCACATGATGCAACAAACCGTCCGTGTCTTAGATATTGGAAAGAACGTAGTACAGGGGCAAAAGAATATCACCTTGATATATTCAATTGTGACATCACTTGGTTGTCCATGGGGCAAGCTAAAGTTGTAAAAGATATTTTTGAGACCATTATAGCAATAACTAAGCACGTTAGAGTCAATGCTGGTGATGACGTTAAGAACAAACTTTTTATTTGTAACAGCACAGCTAAAAATAAATTCAATGATGCTGAGTGGCATGCTCCTATAGCTCCAACAATGAGGCAGATGTGGAATTGTTTAAAGGATTTTTCCCATGATTTGATAAATGAAAATGGAGAGGAGGTTGAGGTCGTCGCTACTCGTTTTCGTTCATCATTTATTTCTGAGTTGATTGATAATGGTGTGCCCCTTCGTGAAATTCAAATGATTATGGGGCATGCTAATATTGGTGTTACTCTCGCTTATTTAGACAGAATGGATTTTAATAAGCAGTCTCGGAGTAAAATTTATGCGGCACTTACCAAAATATATGAAAACAGCTACGAATTAAAAAATAGACCTAATGGTGATGATGTTAGCGTAAAAAATTTACAAGAAGTGATTTACAAAACCCCATTAGGTGGTTGCAAGAATATCTTTGATCCACCTGATTTCATTAAGTCCCTAAATAGCTACAAGAGTGGAAGTGCTTGTGCAAACTTCAATAAGTGCTTATCTTGTAATAATGTAATTATTACCCGATCTCATCTTCCTGATTTATTCGCATTATATCGAGATTATATTCAGGTTGTCCGTAATACAAGGTTGATGCTGACTCCTCATGGGAAAGTCATTCAGGATAATATAGATATCCTTGAGTCTATATTAGGTGAGCGATCTGAATTTTCAGCTAAAGAATTAGAAGTTGCTAAACGGCTATCATTAAATATTGAATCTACAATCTTGATTGATGGTGTATCGCTATGAATATTGAGCATGTTGATAATGTTTTTTTTAAAAGTAACTTGCAGCAACTACTTGCTCAGATATACACGGACAATAAAAATGAAGCTAGTAAAAATGACGATATAAGCATTCTCAATTTGCTAAATTTCCCTGTGACATCAAAATCCTTGTTTAAAGATAATATTTGGGACTATACAGCAGACGTTAAAATTGCAAAAACGATGGATAGAAGCAGGCTGATAATTAGCTTCTCAGTATATGAAAGTATCCCTGAATCTATAATCGTAGAGATGAAAGTTGCTATCATATTTATTAGATTGCTTCCAAAGCTGTCTCGAAATTCACGAAAAAGTAAAGGCAAGCCTCTCTCCATGCAATCGATAACACCAATGGTAAAGTCATGGTTAGATTTTATGGATTACTTTTATAATAAAGCAGGTGAAGAATATGGCAGTGCATTCTGTAGAGAGAAATTCTGCTCTTTAATTGATATTACCTATCAAGACTATAAAATGTTCAGTGTTGGCTATCAAAAAGCAGAGTCAACAGTCTACCACATTGAACAAGTTTTTGAGTGGTTTTCACATGACCGAATTGTAAATGCTCTTTACTCTCACACTCCATTCTTACCTAAAATCGAACATCTATCTATTACACAAATTGAGAAAAAAGAAGATGATAGGGAAAAGGTAATCCCTGACGAAATCTTTGATAGAGTTGTGACTATATCAAGCTGCTTGATCAGCGACTTTCTCCATAAGATGGGGTTGCCAATAAAAGATAAAATTGCTGAAAGCAAACTTGAGTTATTTAGAAATGACTTGCCACCATCAGTAATTGATATAAGTAATTCAGATATTGAGTATTATATTGGTGTGCGTCTTTACAAAAAAAATCCAGACATAGCACTTGTTAGAAGCAAGCTCAATACAGAGCTGGTTGGTGATGTCAGGGCCGCAAATCTTCAGCGCCCAGAGCAGGGCACAGAAGACATATTTAATTACACTAAGCTTGTACATGATGCAGCAATTTACATTATTGCTCAGTTCACTGGTATGCGTCCAAGTGAATTCGTAGAGATTCGTGTAGATAAACCGCTTACAAGTTCCTTTGATATTCCATGTATTTGTTCTACCGTTCATAAACATCGTTCAACTTCACGAAGGCTGTTTGATGACCTTTGGGTTGCAATCCCAGCTGTAGAAGATGCAATGGCAGCTTTAGCTGTACTGACTAGAATTCGAAATAATCCGTTTGTTTATAGTAAAAGTGAAACACTTAAATTTAGTCAGGAACCAAAAACACTAAAGAAGGGTGTGTGCACAGTAATTAAAAGTTATTTTTCTGAAATACTCACTGACGATGAGTTAAAATCAATTGATTTCTTCCCATATATGATGCGCCACACTTTGGCATATCAAATGTATAAAGTAGAATTAGGTCTCCCATTCATTTCGCATCAACTAAAGCATTTCGGTAATCTTGTTCAGTCAGTCGGTGCCGCCTCTAATAAGGGCTTTTCTAGTGACACAATGTGTTATGGTGATATCGGAGATATGTTATCTGGTATTAAAGCAGAAAAAAACAACCTTCGGCACCAGGCAGAAGTGCATCTCGTAAAAGAAATGTATGACCCTAATGGTACATATGCGGGTGTGAATGCAGATGCTCATAAGAAACGACTAAGGAAGCTTTTTGAAGGCTATCAAGCTGCTGGCTATTCAAATGATGAGGTCTTTGAGGCGATGGCCCAACAGGGAATGGCAGTTATCAATGTAGGCACTGGTATGTGCTATGGCGGTCGTGTAGAAGAGTTTGATCAAAGCCTCCCATGCATTGGTAGCCTGCGCTGTAACCCTAATCGCTGTCATCAAGCTGTGATTACAAAAGCACATATGCCCAAGTGGCGTGAGGTTTATGAGCAGAATATGAAAGTAGTGAGTCTTGGTGAATCAGAGACTAATTATCGCCAGGCTGTGGAAGCAGCTAATGAAGCTAAAGGTGTTCTGGAATATCTCGGGGTGTTTAAATGACCGCCTATGATGAGAGGAATACTAAAGAGTTTAATGATGTAACTGAGAGCATCAATGAAGCGTTAATCAAGATGCAGAACGATCGCTCTATAAAGTGTTCAATATCATCCCTTGCAAACCTTGCATCAGTTCACAGAAACACCATCCGTAATCGAGTCTGGCCTCTAGAGCGAGTGGCTGCAATCAAAGCTGCCAGGAAGGCTGAGCTTGAGGAAAAAAGAAACAATGTCATAGAGGTTGACCCAACGGTTGAACTCAAGGAAAATATTAGCAAGTGTTTAAAAGAAATTCAGTATTGGTATGGTAAATCTAACGATTTTAAGTCGTTATATGAGTCTATGACTGTTCAGTTTGTTACCATGTCGAAATCAAGGGATTTCTATATGGTTCAAGCTGATAAGTTGCAAGTTGAGCTAGAAAAAGCCAATGCTGAAATTGCAAGAATTACAGACTTATTAAATATGGTGAATGAAAAATGAAAGCATACTTGGAGCTTTTGCAAGATATTATGGATAGCGGTACGGTTAAAGGTGACCGGACTGGCACCGGTGTAAAATCGGTATTTGGGCGTCAAATTCGACATAACCTCGCTGATGGTTTCCCTCTACTGACAACCAAAAAGCTCCATTTTAAGAGTATTGCCAATGAGTTAATTTGGTTCTTAAGTGGCGACACCAATACTCATTGGCTAAATGAGAATGGCGTAAAAATTTGGGATGAATGGGCAACGGAAACAGGTGATCTGGGGCCAATTTATGGAAATCAGTGGACTGCTTGGCCGACTAAAGATGGTGGTACAATTAACCAAATCGATTATGTCGTTAATGCCCTCAAAAACAATCCGAATAGCAGGCGGATCCTATTCCATGGCTGGAATGTTGAGTATCTGCCAGACGAGTCAGTAAGCCCGCAAGATAACGTTCGTAATGGTAAAATGGCTTTACCTCCTTGCCACCTGCTATATCAATTCTATGTAGCCGATGGAAAATTGTCTGCACAATTATTTTTACGCAGTAGCGATATATTTTTGGGGTATGCCTACAACCAAAGCTCCCTCGCATTATTAACACATATGTTGGCACAACAGTGTGATCTTACACCACATGAAATAATTATTTCTTTCGGTGATGTTCATGCTTATTCTAATCATTTTGAGCAGATTAAAGAACAGCTATCTCGTGAGCCTAGAAAGTTGCCGGAGCTGAAAATTCTGCGTAAACCTGATTCAATATACGACTATAAGTTTGAGGACTTTGAGATTGTTGGGTATGACCCGCATCCACATATTAAGGCTCCAGTAGCAATTTAACCGAGCTTCTATACCAATACTGATTAAAGGACAGCCTGTAACATGCAGGCTGTCTTTTTATGCTTTTCAGTAGAGCGCCAAGTAACGTGAGTAAGTTTATATGTACAGATCTAGTTATCACCTGACACCGACCTAAAATCGGTGTCTTGTTTACGCCACTTTCGTGCGTACTACCATTGGAACCAATTTCAAGCCGTCTCCAACATGCTGTAACGGCCTGCTCTTCCACCATCCTCCCATGTTGTCAGCCAACTCCTACGCATCCTCTAAAGCCCAATGAGCTCGCCTGGGGAGTGTCCATATCTATAAATCCAATGGTAATCCCCCCGAAAAACTGAGGTGCTCATAAGTAGAATTTTCTCGTATCTTGAACGCAGGAGGTTCTACATGAAAACATCACGCTTTAGCGATGCACAGATCATCGCCATCCTCAAGCAGGCCGAGTCTGGTTCACCCGTCCCTGAGCTCTGCCGTGAGCATGGCATCAGCTCCGCCACCTTCTACAAGTGGCGCTCCAAATTCGGTGGCATGGATGCCTCTCTCATGGCGCGCCTCAAAGAGCTGGAAGAGGAAAATCGTCGCCTTAAGAAGATGTATGCCGAGGAGCGCCTAAAGGCTGAGATCATCTCCGAGGCGATGGCAAAAAAGTGGTGACGCCATCTGCCCGCAGGGAGATGGCGACCAAGGCTGTGGCTCATTACGCCATTTCTATCCGTCTGGCTTGCCAGGTGTTCAAGGTGAGCGAGGGTTGCTACCGTTATCAGCCCGTGCTGGCTGATGAAAACCAGGAGATTGCCGACTGGCTACTGCGCCTCACCGCCAACCAGCGCAACTGGGGTTTCGGACTGTGCTTCCTGTACCTGCGTAACGTCAAAGGCTTTGGCTGGAACCACAAGCGGGTCTACCGGATCTATCGGGCGCTAGAGCTCAATCTGCGGATAAAACCCAAGAAGCGGCTAGTACGCGCCAAGCCGGAGCCGTTGGCAGTCCCTGACCAACCGAATCACTGTTGGTCGATGGACTTTATGCATGACCAGCTCAGCGATGGTCGTTCGGTGCGGTTGTTTAATGTGATCGATGACTTCAATCGCGAAGCACTGTGCATCGAGGTGGATTTTTCCTTGCCTGCCTCGCGAGTCAAACGGGTGCTGGAGCAGGTCATCGAGTGGCGGGGCAAACCAGCCGCAATCCGCTGTGATAATGGTCCGGAATACATCAGCGAAGAGCTCAAGCAATGGGCGCAGCAGAAGAGGATTGCGCTGAGGTATATCCAGCCAGGCAACCCGCAGCAGAATGCCTACATAGAGCGATTTAACCGCACTGTGCGTTACGACTGGTTGGGCCATTACCTGTTTGAGTCACTGAATGAGTTACAGGAATTTGCCACGAACTGGCTGTGGGTTTATAACCATGAGCGGCCCAATATGGCGCTGGGCGGCTACACGCCGAAACAGCGCTTGGCACAGGCCGCATGACCTCTACTTTTGAGTGCTCCAAAAAATGGGGGGATTACC
>NZ_JBFODS010000103.1:0-26737 GCF_040908445.1 Aeromonas sp. R10-2
GGTTCATCGCGGCTTTCCGGGGAAGGCCGCCTTGATTTTCAGAAAAAAGTATTCTGAGTCCCTAAATCCATATGCCATGCGCTTTATCACTTTGATCTTGTTGTTCACCCCTTCCAGCACACTCGTGTGCATCGGGTAGTTTGCACTCGCCAGGATCCCCCGCATATATTTCGATAAATTTCGACCAAATCGTTGCAGCGGCGCTAGCCCGCTTTCCTTCACCTGCCGCATCCAGCTCCGCCATCGTCGCCATCCTTCCCACACGCTCGGCGCATACCAGATGCCCTTCAACCCCTCTTTCAGCACGTACACCATCGCCAGCGGTTGATTCGCCGCCAACAGCTCCTGCAACTTCACATCCTGTTTTTCACTCAACTTCGCCCGATTACGTAGCAGCAACCAACGCGCACTTTTGACCACTTTTCGCGCCGGTTTATCGCTTTTCAGTGCATTCGCCTGCTCCACTCGCACCCGGTCCACCACCTCTCGGCCATAGCGAGCCACCACGTGGAACAGGTCGTAGACCACCTCCGCCTGCGGGCAGTGTTGCTTCACCTCCAGGTCGAACGCCGTGTTCATGTCCATCGCCACCGCTTCAATCTGCTGGCATCGCTCGCCGAGCTGCTCGAAGAAGGGACGGATAGCGGCCCGGCTGTTGCCGTGCCCCACCCACAGGACGCGGATTCGCTCGGCATCCATGATCACGGTGGCATAGCGGTGTCCCTTGTGCAGGGCAAACTCATCCATCACCAGCCGCCGCACCTCCCCAAGTTCGATGGTGCCCACACTGGTCTGCAAACGGCGCTTGTCGATCTCCTTGATGGTGTGCCAACCGACCCCGGTGAGCTGGCTGACATGGCGGATGGGGAGGTACTGAACGAGCGCTTCAATCCAGCACTGCATGCGCCGGGTGAGGCGGGAGCCAGAGGGGAGCCAGTCGATATGTTCACTGACGCGACCACAGCGCAGACAGTCGACGCGGCGAACAGGCAGTTGTAACCAGACTTGTCGGTCAAATAGGTCTCGCTCACGCACCCGGCGGATACGTTGGTCGTGGATCAATGGCGTGGGTTGCAGGCATCGGCGACAACGGGGCAACAGGTCGGCGCGAGGCTCAAGGGTAAACAGGGTGTGATGGTTGGCAGAAAGCGCTTGGGCGATGACGGTATAACCTGGCCAGAAGGAGGCAATATCAATATGATGCACGGCGACAGCAGGGTGATGGTGGTGGTGTGTTTGGAGACAGCCAGTTTACCAGCACCCTGTCTGTCAACTTCCACTTCCCCAAGATCCCGCGAAGAACCTGAAAAAAGGCGCCATCCAGCCGGAGGCGCCAAACACATTCAGATGACAGACTGGGTCAAACCGGTGAGATTTGAGCCCCTCTTCCCGCAGAGGAAGAAACACAACACCACAATCGCAGTCGAAAGACTCACTAAAAACACATGTAAACCAACACGTAGTAGAAAATGTGAGCCATATGACGACTGATTGCTGGGCGAATTATGTTTATTCACTGGTCGACCCGCAACCGACAAATTATAATGCGCCCCATTAGAAAAACTCATCGTCGGCTGGTGTCATGTCTCGTCGTTTACCCCCGCTCAATGCCCTCAAGGCCTTTGAAGCAGCGGCTCGTCACTTAAGCTTTACCCGCGCAGCAGAAGAGTTGTTTGTGACTCAGGCTGCCATCAGTCACCAGATCAAGGCGCTGGAGGAGTATCTTGGCATCAAGCTGTTCCGCCGCAAAAACCGCTCCTTGTTGTTGACCGAAGAGGGGCAGGGCTATTTCCTGGATATCAAGGACATCTTTGCCTCCATCTCTGAGGCGACCGACAAGCTGCTGGCCCGCAGTGCCAAGGGGGCGTTGACTGTCAGTTTGCAGCCGAGTTTCGCTATCCAGTGGCTGGTGCCGCGGCTGGTCAAGTTCAGCGAGCGCCACCCCGATATCGACGTGCGGATCAAGGCGGTCGATCTCGACGAAGGGTCGCTCACCGACGATGTGGATGTGGCCATCTACTACGGGCGCGGAAACTGGCCGGGTCTGCGCTCGGACAAGCTGCATACCGAATACCTGATCCCGGTCTGTTCCCCCTTGCTGCTGACCGGGCCCAAACCGCTGCGTACGCCGCAAGATTTGACTCTTCATACCCTGCTGCACGATACCTCCCGCCGCGACTGGAAGGCCTGGTTCCGCCAGCTCGATATCGATGCCCCCAACGTCAATCAGGGGCCCATCTTCAGCCACTCCACCATGGTGATCCAGGCGGCGATCCACGGCCAGGGGGTGGCGCTTGGCCACAGCGTGCTGGCACAACCCGAGATTGAGGCCGGCCGCCTTATCTGCCCGTTCGAGCAGGTGCTGGTGAGCAAAAATGCTTTCTATCTGGTGTGCCAGGAGCAACAGTCGGATCAGGGCAAGATCGTGGCCTTTCGCGACTGGATGCTGGAGCTGGTGGAGCAGGAAGAGGCGCGTCGCAGGGCAAGGCTCGCCGATGCCTGATGTGATCCGCGAGGGGGCAATTGATGCCCCCGTTCGCATTTTGCTGGCCCACGGGGCAGGCGCGGGGATGGATCACCCCTTTCTTGCCGAGTTGTCATGTCTGCTGGCCGGGCCGGATATCGAAGTGGTGCGCTTCAACTTTCCCTACATGACAAGGCGTGCACAGGATGGCAAGCGCCGCCCGCCTGACAGGGCGCCTGTGCTGCTCGCCCATTGGCACGACATGATCCGCGAGTTTGCCCATCCACGACTGTTTCTGGCGGGCAAGTCGATGGGCGGGCGGATGGCGGCGGAACTCTATCGTGAAGGCGAGGGTGAGATGAATGCTGCAGGATTGCTCATTCTCGGGTATCCTTTCCACCCTCCGGCCAAGCCCGACAGCTGGCGAGGCGAGGTACTCAAGCATATTGCAGTGCCAACTCTGCTGTTGCAGGGGGAGCGCGATACCTTCGGTAGTCGCGCCGAACTGGCCGATTTCCCCTTCTCACCCGCCGTATCGGTCCATTGGTTGACCGATGGTGATCATGGTTTCAAACCGCGTAAAGCCAGTGGCGTGAGTGAGCAGGAGAATATGCAGCATGCAGCGGCGGCCATCAGCCATTTTGTGGCCCGGCATGGATAGCAGAGAGGGTTGGTTTGATTGCCAGCCGTGATGAGAGAGGGAGAGTGAGGATGCAGATCCATCGACATTGGCTGATACTAGCCGGTCTCTTCGGGTTGACTGCCACCATGCTGGGGGCTTATGGCGCCCATGGATTGGCGGCGACCGGCATTACGCCCGAGCGTCTGGCGGCGTTCAATACCGCCGTGCAATATCAGTTTTTTCACGCATTGGCCCTGCTGGTTCTGGGCTGGTGTGGTGTGCGCAGCAAGGTGATCCACCTGGCTGGCACCGCTTTTGTGCTGGGGATCATCGGATTTTCCGGCAGTATTTACGCCATGGTGCTGCTTGGCAGCAAGGGGCTGGGGTTGATTACCCCGGCCGGTGGCCTCTGTTTTATGTTGGGATGGACGGCCCTGATCTGGGCCGGCTGTCGTCTTGGAGGAAAAAATGAATAATCTGCTGCTTTATTGCCGCCCCGGTTTTGAGAAAGAGGCGGCTGCAGAGATCACCGAGCGTGCCGGTAACATGCAGTGCTACGGTTTCGCCCGGGTCAAGGACGACAGCGGTTATGTGATCTTCGAACTGTATGACGAGGAGCAGGCGGACCTGCTGGCTCGCAAGCTGCCATTCCGGGAGCTCATCTTCATCCGTCAGATGCTGGT
This sequence comes from Aeromonas sp. R10-2, assembly GCF_040908445.1. NCBI lineage: Bacteria > Pseudomonadati > Pseudomonadota > Gammaproteobacteria > Aeromonadales > Aeromonadaceae > Aeromonas > Aeromonas sp. R10-2. The sequence continues at coordinate 3,770 of NZ_JBFODS010000103.1, forward strand.
GGTCACCCATGAGCTGAAGGATCTGGATGTCGCGGACAGGATCTCCCCCATCCTTGAGGCGGTGAGTGACTACACCATTTGCGGCGATCTGCGGGTCGAAACCGCGGACACCAACGAAGCGAAAGAGCTGTCAGCCTTTTGCCGCAAGTTCACCGTGCCGCTGCGTCAGGCGCTGCGCAGCAACGAGATCCTGACCAAGAAGGAGACGCCGAACCGTCCGGTGTTCCACGCCTTCTTTATGGCCAATGATCATGTCTTGCTGGGTTACTCCTACTCGTTCAACAACTCCGGATTCCACATGGGGATCCCGCGCCTGCGCTTCCCGGCCGATGCACCGAGCCGCTCCAGCCTCAAGCTGGAAGAGGCGTTTTACGTGTTCGTGCCGCGTGAAGAGTGGGATGTGCGTCTCTGCTCCGGCATGAAGGCGGTGGATCTGGGCGCCTGCCCGGGTGGCTGGACCTATCAGCTGGTGCGCCGTGGCATGATGGTGACGGCGGTCGACAACGGCATGATGGCCCAATCCCTGATGGATACCGGTCAGGTCAAGCATATCCGGGATGACGGTTTCGTCTGGCGTCCGAGCAAGAAGAACACCTACTGGCTGGTGTGCGACATGGTCGATAAACCGGCTCGGGTCGTTCACATGATTGCGGACTGGTTCCGTGAGGGTGACTGCCAGGAGGCGATGTTCAACCTCAAGTTGCCGATGAAGAAGCGTTATGCCGAGTCGGTGCACAATATCGAGGTATTGCGCGAGATGCTCAAGGAGATCGACAACGCGTTCGTGATCCAGGCCAAGCAGCTCTATCACGATCGAGAAGAGATCACCGTGCATGTTTACAACAAGTACTGGGTCTCCAAACTCGAGCCCAAGGCGTGATGTAGCAGTTCTGCCCGTACGATAAATACCAAGGCCGACAGGGAAACCTGTCGGCCTTTTGCTATGCGGCTGCCGGAAAATATCAGAAACGGTAATCGAGGCGCAGGGAGGATTCGTCGTCGGTCACCTTGATCTCTATCTGCAGCGGGATGGTTTTGTCGACCGGATTGAACTGCATTTTGATGCCATCCCCTCTCAGTCTGATTGCCGTATGCAGTCCACCGGCTTTGAATTTGACCTTGGGTCTGAAGCGTTCAATTGACAGACTGATACTCTTTTCCGGGGTCAGATTGAGCTGCGGGTAGGAGGTGATCTTTTGATTACCAAAGTTGTCGGTGGAGACTTCAATACCAAACGACAGGGGGTTGGGCGCCTTGAGCAAGTCGTTGGTATCCAGGCTTGAACGCCATACCTCGGTGGCAGTCCGTTTTTCCTGCTGTGGCAGTTTGGCGATTTGGGTTGATTGGGCCGGTTCGAAGGCACTGGCAGTGCCACAAACCAGCATCAGACCCGACACCAGATAGCACCCGTATCCCTTCATGAAAAACACTCCCTGTTCTTCTTCTCTATTGAACATAGTTGCTGTTTGGGGAGTGGCAAAGGATTCGGAAATATAAAAAAGGGAGCCTATGCTCCCTTTTAAAATCAATTGGTTAGCTTACAGGCGATCGATGATGGCTTGGGTGAATTCGCTGGTGGAAGCCGTGCCACCCAGATCACGGGTGACCCGATCTCCGGATTCGATGGTAGCTCGTACCGCCTCGCGGATCCGTTCTGCTTTATCCTGCATGCCGAGGTATTCCAGCATCTGAATGGAGGCAAGGATCACCGAGGTCGGGTTGGCGATATTCTTGCCAGCTATGTCAGGCGCAGAGCCGTGGACCGCTTCGAAGATGGCCGCGCCATCGCCGATGTTGGCGCCGGGCGCCATGCCAAGGCCGCCGACCAGACCGGCGCAGAGATCCGAGAGGATATCGCCGAACAGGTTGGTGGTGACCATGACATCGAAACGCTCCGGGTACATCACCAGGTTCATGCAGGCGGCATCGACGATCATCTCTTCGCTCTGGATATCCGGGTAGTGGCTGGCGATGTCACGTGCCACTTCGAGGAACAGGCCGGAGGTCGACTTGAGGATGTTCGCCTTGTGGATGATGGTGACCTTCTTGCGCTCTTCCTGACGGGCCAGCTCGAAGGCGAACTTGACGATGCGCTCGGCCCCTTCGCGGGTGATGATGCTCATCGCCTCGGCACTCTTGTTGTCATCACTGCGCTTCTGACCTGCACCCGAGTACATCCCTTCGGTGTTTTCACGCACCGTGATGATGTCGATGTTGTCGTAACGGCTTCTGGTGCCCTTGAAGGAGATGACCGGACGCACGTTGGCGTAGAGGTTGAACTTCTTGCGCAGGGAGACGTTGATGGAGGTAAAACCGCCGCCGACCGGTGTGGTCAATGGCCCTTTCAGGCTCACCTTGTTCTTCTCAATCAGATCCAGGGTAGCCTGGGGCAGCAGCTCGCCATGCTTCTCGAGGGCAACCAGACCCGCATCAGCGTATTCGTACTCAAAGTCACAGCCCGCATGGGTCAGGATCTGGATGGCTGATTCAATGATGCTGGGGCCGATGCCGTCGCCGGGGATCACGGTAATTTTTCTTTTGGACATGAGAGGGTTCCACTTCCAGGGTATAGGGGAGGATGGGGCTGCTTTATAGCATTTACTCAGCAAACCAACCACATTCCTTTACATTCTACTCACTTTTATCAACAGCGAGGGTGAGTCTCGTCATGGTTCACGCCCTTGCCTGCATTTTTGTTCGGCACTTTAGTCTGGCTGGGGCGGGTAGCGGATGTCCCGCAGGTTGAATCCCAGCGGAATATCCTGCTGCAAGCGCACCAGCCGCTGGGCCAGCAGGGCCTCATCCTGATGTTGGCGCAGTTTGATCAGTGGCTTGGCAGCGTCCTCTTGCTGGCAGGCTTCGAGCATGGCTGCCAGATTGCCATATTGTTGCAACAGCTGGGTGGCGGTCTTGGGGCCGATCCCCGGAACCCCCTTGATATTGGAACCGCTGATACCGGTCAGGGCCCAGAAGTCGACCAGCTGAGCAGGGGCTACCCCATATTGCTGCTGGACGAAGGCCGCATCCAGCCAGCGCTTGTTGAAGTAGTCGCGCACCCGGATCTGCGGGCAGATCAGTTGGCAGAACCCCTTGTCGGTGGAGATGATGGTCGCCTGATGGCCGTGGCTGGCGATGCCGCTGGCGAGGGTTGCGATAAGATCATCCGCTTCATCGGTCTCGGAGAGCAGGGCGTCGACCCCGCACTCCCAGAAGGCATCCTGCAGGGTCGCCAACCCCTCACGCAGTTCGGGGGGCATGGGAGTTCGCCCCTCCTTGTAGGCCGGATAGACCTCTTTGCGCCAGCTATGCACCTCGCCATCAAACACGGCAATGACATGGGTTGGCTCGCTATTGGCCAGCAGCTTGCGGCAGGTATTGATAAGGTTGGCGCGGGTTGCAACCAGCGCCTGGGCAGGGGGCAGTGCCTGCTGGGCCTGTACCGCGTGCAGACGGCGAATGAGGTTGAGGGCATCGATGATGAGCAGGTGTGGCCGGATAGTTGACATGGGGCACTCTTGGCGGTCGGGACGCCCCATTGTAACAAACCGCTCGCCTTATGGGGGATTGATGGCGGTTGGGAAGGCATAGCGCCAATAAAGAGGGGCGCCGATGCGCCCCTCTGTCGATGATGTATCTGTACCCTAGCGGACGATTTCGTAGCAGGGCACATACTGGCTGCCCGGCAGCTTCATCCGCTGCTGCTTGACGAAGCTCTCCAGCAGCTTGTCCATCAGGTGCATCAGCTCCTTGTCGCCGTGCAACTTGAAGGGGCCCTCCTTCTCGATGGCGCGAATGCCCCCTTCCTTGACGTTGCCGGCGACGATGCCGGAGAAGGCACGACGCAGGTTGGCGGCCAGCAACTGGGGCGGCTGGTTGCGGTGCAGATCCAGACTGGCCATGCTGGCGTGATCCGGTTCGAAGGGGAGCTGGAACTCTGGCTCAATCTTGAGGGACCAGTTGAAGGAGTAGGCATCGCCGACCGATTTGCGGTATTCGCGGATTTTCGGCATCGCCTCTTTCATCACCCGGGCCACTTCCGGCGCATCGCCGACAATGATCCGGTAGAGTTTGGTCGCCGGTTCACCAAGGGTCGCCTTGATGAAGTCGTCGATAGCACGGAAGTAGTCGGCACTCTCTTTCGGGCCGGTCAGGATGATGGGCATCGGCTGCCGCTCGTTGGCCGGATGCATCATGATGCCGAGCAGATAGAGCAGCTCTTCGGCGGTGCCGACCCCGCCCGGGAAGATGATGATGCCGTGACCAAGGCGCACGAAGGCTTCCAGCCGTTTCTCGATATCCGGCAGGATCACCAGTTCGTTGACGATGGGGTTGGGCGGTTCGGCCGCAATGATGGAAGGCTCCGTGAGGCCGATGTAGCGCCCGTTGCGCACCCGCTGTTTGGCATGGCCGACGGCGGCCCCTTTCATCGGGCCCTCCATGGCACCCGGGCCACAGCCGGTACAGATGTTCAGCTCACGCAAGCCCAGTTCGCTGCCCACGGCGCGGGTGTACTGGTATTCGATCTCGTTGATGGAGTGGCCACCCCAGCAGACGATCAGGTTGGGATCGGCGCCGGGCAGGATCACCTTGGCGTTGCGCAGGATGGCGAACACCACATTGGAGATATGAGTGGAGTTGGTCAGATTGACCTGGCGGTTGGACTCGAGCTGATTGGAGACATAGAGAATGTCGCGCAGCACCGAGAAGAGGTGCTCCTGAATGCCGCGAATGATCTCGCCATCGACAAAGGCGTGTTCGGGGGCATTGAACAGTTCCAGCTTGACCCCGCGCTCGCGCCGGATCACATGAATATCGAACGATTTGAAGCGCTCCAGGATCTCCTTGGAGCTGTCGGTATGGCTGCCGGAATTGAGCACTGCCAGCGAGCAGTTGCGAAACAGTTGATAGATATCGCTGGAGGCAGTCTGCTTGAGGCGATCCACCTCAAGCTGTGACAGCAAATCCATGCTGCCAACGGGATTGATGTGCGTAATCATAGGTTCCCCTTTACTCACTTGTTATCGTTGTGTTTTTCCCTGGGGAGAAAAGGGGACGCTATGTTGCATCCCCTGAGATCGATAGTAGTGGTAACAGAGGGTGGAGGGAAATAGGGCGACGACTGTTCGCTGTTTTTTTAGCCGCTTGTTAGGCCAGTGTCACTTGATCCCGACCGGTGTGCTTGGAGTGGTAGAGCGCCTTGTCCGCCCGCTCGAACACATCTGACGGGTTGTCCCCATCCTTGAACAGGGTTGCGCCGATGGAGATGGTGATCTCCACCTTGGCATCGCGAAAACGGAACGGGATGCTCTTGATGGTCTGGCGCAGGGTCTCCAGCGGCTTCTGGAACTTGTCCGGGTTGATGTTGGGCAGCAACACCACAAACTCTTCCCCACCAAAACGGGCGATGAAGTCGGTGTCACGCAGCGCGCTCTGCAGCGCTTTGGCGACCACTTTCAGTGCCTTGTCACCCGCCATATGGCCGTAGTTGTCATTGATATTCTTGAAGTGATCGATGTCGATGATCGCCATGCAGAGCGGAGTGCGGTAACGAAGCCAACGTTTGTACTCCTGCTCCAGCCGTTCATCGAGGGCGGCCCGGTTGTGTACCTGGGTCAGGCTGTCGAGGAACAGCTTGTGTTTTTGAATGGTCAGCCGCTTCTTGTACTCGGCGGTCTCCTCCTTCATCAAGCGCAGCTTGGACTCCATGGTGGAGAGGCGGGTAAGCAGGTGACGCTCCCGCGCCGCCGTGCTGTCACGCTCCTGCAGCAGCAGGTTGATGGCTCCCATATGGCCGGAGATGGCGCGCTTGAGCGCATCGATGGAGTTATGGCTGGCCAGAGAGTGATCGATCGCCTGCAACTCGTTGACCAGCGCCTCGCGGGTCTCGCGGGTTTCGTTTTGCAGCGCACGCCCCTCATCGAGGGATTCGGTAAAGCCGACATGTACCGCGGAGAGGCTCTCGTTGAGGGAGCTGAGAAAGGCGCGGGAGGCTTTACGCTCCTCACGGGTGCCTTCGATGATGAGCTCGATCACCTGCAGGCAGGTTTCCGCCAGCAGGGCAGGGTTGATCCCGATCAGCAGCTGGCGGCGAATGTCGCTCAGGCTCTCGCCGATGGCGCCGGCAAAGTCGAGTTCGGTGATAAGCCGCTGCAGCTCATCGGCGATGCGAGCGTGATCCTTTAGATCAAACGGGTCTACATCGGGCTGGCCATCGTTGCTGGCAGTATCGCTTTCTTGTTGAGTTGCACTTGACTGTGTCAACAGGGGCTGGCTTGGCAGCAGCTGGATCTTGATCGCCTGCTGGTAGAACTCCAGCAGCTTGATCACCTTCTTCTGGTGATCGGCAATGCCGTAACCGACCGGACTTGCCAGAAATTCCTTGAGGGACTTGCGGGTCTCTTCCGGGAAGCCCTTGATGGTTTTCAGCTGTTTGGAACCAAGATCGATGGCAGTTTGAGTCAGGGTGATCGACTCTTCCAGCGCATTGCTGTGCTGCTGCAGCAATTTTTCAATGGCCAGCAGATCCTCGTCTAGCGCGGTAAATGCGGGATTGTTATCCAGTTTCTGCTTGAGCTTGGCGAAGCGATTGTCCAGTTCGCGGTCGAAGCCACGGCAGGAGAGCATCAACTTGTTGATAAACTGGATACCACGGGCACGCTCTGCATCGGAAAACGACAGTACGCCGTCGAGTTCCAGCTGTTTCTGCTGAAGGGATTCCCTGAGTCTTGCCAATTGTCCTGCTACGGCAGCGATGTCATTCATTATCAGGTCGCCTTGTTGTCATTATTGTTTTTGGTGTTGGATAGCAACAGTGGTCGAACCTGGTTTCGATCCTCGCCTGTTATCTACATTATTTCCTGGTGGTTATCGGCTGCCGGCTTCCTTGCAAGGCTGGGCCAATTAACCCATTGCTTTTCATGAGAAGAATTGACTTTTACCAGTCCCTTGTCAATTGCCATCAGGCCGCATTGCCACACATCTCCATTAAAAAATGCCGCTTGTTGGCAATCGATCGCCGCGAGCTCCAACCAGGCGTTTTGCTGGCATTTTTCACTGAGCTGAATGGCTCCCGACAGGGCGAGATAACAGAGGTCAAACAGGCCATTGTGATCGAGCGCGGTCGCCGCTTTCGGCAGGAAGGGGTGACTGACAATCCCGAGGCTGATCTGGCGATCCAGCGGATAGTTGCAAGGGAAGGCGGCGATGGCGGTCAGCAGGTCTCCCGCCAGTTGATGCAGGTTGGTGACGTGACGCTGTGGCACCACATAGAGCATGTGTCCTTCACGCAAGTCATAGATACGGCCATCTTGCGGGGTTAGGGTGTCCATATAGGCACCGAAGGCCTGCTCGATTTCTCTGCTGGCCTGATAGCCGTGGCGCTCCAGCGTATTGACCAGGAAGGGGACCCGGAACAGCAGATAGTGCAGCTTGTCATCGAACTCGCTGGAGGGCTGCTCGCTGAGGTACCAGCGATCCGATTTCAGCTGGCGCTTTGCCATCTCCCGCGGCCAGCGGTTCATTAGCCGCTGCCAGTTGGCCAGACCCGAGCGTGGCTCGATCAGCAGGGCCTCATTGGTCCGTTTCAGTTGCAGGCGGGCAGTACGCAGCTTGAGCCAGAGGGTGAAGAAGAGGTAGATAAAGAGCGCCAGCAGCAGGCTGGTGGTGATACTCGACCAGAGATAGCGCTCCTGCTGATGCTGGCTGTTGTTAAGCCGCTGCTCCAGCTCCTTGATATGTTGCACCCGCTCGACCTGAACATAGTTGTCACGGATCGCCGCTTGCTCCATGGCCTGCTCCTGCTGGCGCACCTCCTCGCCAAGACGGTGGAAGCGCTTGTAGCTGTCGAGTGCCTGACGCAGATACCCCTTCTGCTCGTAGGCAAGCGACAACAGGCGGAATACCTCGTACTGACGGCGGGTATCGCCGAGCTGATTGGCCAGCGCGCGGGCGTTCTCCAACTGCAGAATGGCGATGGCGGCCTCCTGTTTCTTCAGATAGAGCTCGCCGAGCAGTAGCAGGGTATCGATCAGCGGCTCTTTGGCATCGCTCAGCTCGTGGGACTGACGGGCCGCATTGAGGTAGTTGCTGGCCAGCGAGAGGTTGCCGCTTTGCAGGTAGGTTTTGCCGATTTCGTATTTGAGCAGGGAGGCTTGTGGTCGGTTGCTCCCCTCATCGAGCAGATCCAGCGCATTGAAGAAGTAGACCAGCGCCATATTGAGGTCGCCCTGCTCGCGGTTGAGTCGCGCCAGCACCATCAGGGAGTCACACAGCAGGGAGGGGTTGCCGATGGAGTGGAAGTAGTTGGCCGCCTCATTGGCATACTGCAGCGCTTTCTGGGGCTCCTGCTCCTGCTGGTAGAGTTTGACTATCTGGTTCGACAGTAGGCCGAGAAAGAGTGGGTCGTTGAGGCTTTTGGCCTGTTGCTGGGCATCGATATATTCCCCCAGCGCCAGCTGTGGCTGCTGCAGCGCGCGATAGAGGTCGCCGCTGATGGCGCTGACCCAGGCACTGGCGAGGGGATTGGGGGTCTTGGCGGCCCAGATCCGCGCATCTGCCAAGTGGGCCTTGGCATCATCGAAGTGCTGGTTCTCGATGTCGTAGCTGGTGCGTTGCAGGCGGCCATAAATCTGGAGCTGGCTCTGCTTGAGCGTGGGGACGGCCAACTGTTCGTCCAGTTGATCCATCAGGGCGCGGCTGGTGCTCTGGTTATCCGGTTTGAGGGCCTGACTGCGGATCTTGAGATAGAGGCCGTGGGCCTTGAGTTCCGGTTGCCGCTCTTTGTCTGCCAGCGCCATCGCCTTGTCGAGCGCTTGCTGGGTGGCTTGATATTGACCCAGTTGCAGCAGACACTCCCCTTTGAGCAGATGGGCGCCGATGGTCTGGGCCGCCGTGCTGTAGCTCAGGATGGGTTCGCGATAACCGAACTCCTGGCGATTACTGATGATTTGCTGGGGATTATTGGCTGCGCGCGTCAGGAAGGCGGTGGTGATCTGGACGCATCTGGCAGGATCGGTCAGTACCATCGATTGCGCTTGTTGCAGATCGATAGAGAGTTGCTCCTTGTCCAGATCCAGATTCGGAGCTGACAGGGAGGACATCATCATGGCCAGAAAAAACAGTTGATTCATTGGATTAAGGACGGCGCAGAGGTGTTGGCATGTTATCCAAGCCCCCCCCTGCGAGTCCAGCGTTTACTGTGGTTTGCTGGTGGCCGGCAAGTGGGTTTCGTCTGGATTTTATTATCCAGCACCCTTATCACAGCTGCGTAAAGCATCGATCGAAACCTTTTGCCAGTCATGGAGGGCGGTGCGACTGCCCTCTCTGTCGCAACTCGACTTTATTGGCGGATCAGACGCAAGTTGGCGGGCACGGCTTCGAAATCGGAGCGGAACGGGTTGATGTCGAGGCCGCCGCGGCGGGTATAGCGGGCATAGACGGTCAACTGCTCAGGCTGGCAATAGTGCTTGAGGTCGATGAAGATGCGCTCGATGCACTGCTCGTGGAACTCGTTGTGTTGGCGGAACGAGATGAGGTAGCGCAGCAGCTTCTCCCGATCGAGTTTCGGCCCCTTGTAGCGGATCACCACAGAGCCCCAGTCGGGCTGGCTGGTGACCAGACAGTTGGATTTGAGCAGGTGGCTGTGCAGGGTCTCCTCGACCAACTCGCTACCGGCTGCCCCTTGCAGTAGGGACGCATCAAACTCGTAATTGTCTACCTCGATATCCTGCTCATCAATACACTCGCCGGGCAGCAGGGCAATCTGGTGCGGCGCCTTGTCTAGGGGGAACAGGGTCACCTTGACGGTCTCACCCGCACAGGCACTCAGATCCTTGGTCAGCGTGGCGGCGACTGCCTCGATAGAGTCGCAACGGGTCTGGTTGAAGGAGTTGAGGTAGAGCTTGAAGGATTTGGATTCGATCAGGTTCGCACTGGTGGCCGGGATGGTCACTTCACCCACCGCCACCATCGGCTTGCCCTTGGCATTGAGCCAGGAGAGCTCATAGAGGGTCCAGACATCGCAACCGCTAAAGGGCAGGTCATCGCCCAGCTTGAGATCATCTCGGTTCAGGCTACGTGGAACCGGCTGCAGCAGGGAGGGGGTGTACTGGCTGATGTAATCGGATTGCTGGCCCAGGCTCAGGCCGGTCAGGGCGCTGGCCCCGGCGTATCTATCTTGTTTGCTCACAGGGTTGCTCACGTAATGTGCTCATGATGAGTGGAATGAAACGGGCCATTGCAGGGCCGGATGGTTGCAGCCGTCTGGCTTGGGCATCGGCTTCTCTGTATCCCGGGTTCTGTTTCTCGGGTCACTAGGTCGGCTGGCAACCTTGTCTGTTACCGGGTTTGGTGGTGCAATAGCGGACTTTGCCAGCAATTGTGGGGATTTTCGATGTCGGATCAAGTTTTGTCTGCCCTAGAGCACTTTTTTGCCCGCTGGCAACGGGATGGCGAGGCCAGACGAGGCCTGCCCCTGTGCGAGTGGGAGGCGGACTGGCGTTCCCCCTGCCAGCTTGGTGAGCCCGCCGATGGTCGGGTGGCCTGGCGCCCTCACCATCGCTCCGAGCCCGCCGACTTTACAGCCATGGCCGATGCCCTTGAGCTGACAATTCATCCCAGCGCCATTGCCCTGTTTGGCCACTGGTTCAGTCGCCCTATCCCCTGCCTCTTCAAGGGGCTGCGCCTTGAACTGATCTTGCCGTGGAACGACGCGGATCTCGACCTGCTCAGGGAGAACCTCATCGGCCACCTGCTGATGCTGCGCAAGCTAAAACGAACCCCCTCCATCTTTATTGCCACCACCCGCAACGAGATGACGCTCATCTCGCTGGATAACGAGAGTGGTCAGGTGTGGCTGGAGTGGCTCGACTCTGGCCGCCGTCTGCCGTTGGCGCCCTCTTTGCCGGCGTTTCTGGAACGGCTGGAGACGTTGCCACAATAGCGCCGGTTCGAGCCAAGGTTACTCATCGTGTCTAGTCCTGAAATAGGTTTACACATTTTCGGCTAGCTTTGCTCCACTCAGAACCCCCTATGTACCGCATCGGGGGTTCTGTATTTCAACGCATGATGCGGCCGCTCCTCGTTATAAATATCCACCGCTTCACGCACCATTTCCCGCGCTTGCGTCAAATCTTGCGGGCTTTGCAACAATAACTCTCCTTTCAAAATCCCGTTCACCCGCTCCGCCAACGCATTCTGGTAACAGTCATACCCATCCGTCATCGAGCATTTCACCCCGTACCGTTCATGTAATGACTGATACAGCCCCGAGCAATACTGCACGCCGCGGTCTGAGTGATGGATTAGCTCCCCGCTGCCACACCGCTGCTTCAGTGCTTTCTTGAACGCCACCGACTCTGCGTGCATTCCTTCGTGCACGTGATGGCCCACTATCTTGCGTGAGTAGGCATCCGTCACCAGGCTCAGGTACAGCGGCCCGCTCCTGGCTGGCAGATAGGTGATATCAGCGACCCAGACCTGCTCCGGGGCCACCGGTATGACCTGCTCTGGCCCCGCCTTGAGCAAGTTGGGATGACGGTAGAAACGGTGAAAACTGTGGGTGGTCTTGTGATACGCCCGCCTGGGCAGCACCAGCAGGCGGTGCTCGGCCAATATCTGAAACAGCCTGTCCCGCCCTACCTTGAGCCAGCCATCATCCTGACCCTGCAGCAGATAATGCAGCTTGCGAGTGCCCACCCGAGGTTGTCGCAGTCGAACCTGACGCACGAAGCGCACCACCTGCAATCCTTGTGCATGGCGCTCGTCGGCGACCCGATTGCGCTTGTAGTAAGCCTGCCGGCTTATCCCCAGAAACAGGCAAGCCCTGACAATGCTCAGCCTTTCGACTTGCCGCTGCGAGAGGACTTGCCGGGTCGCTTTTTTACGATGGAGACGCCGTAGTCATTCTTCAGTACATCGACGACGGCCTCAAAGAACTGGGCCTTCTGACTCATTAGCGCCAGCTGTTGCTCGAGTTCCTTGATGCGCTGTTCGGGCGTCTGGTTGTCGGGGTCAGGCATGGTGATGCTCCTGCCGGCACGCACAGAAGCCCCCTGGCTCCAATCTTGCCGACCATGTTTACGCAACCATACCAGAACGGTGGAGCGGCCCTGAATGCCATAACGCACCTGAGCCTGTTTGTAGGTGAGCTCGCCTTTTTCAATCTGCTCGACCAGTGACAGTTTAAAAGTCAGCGAGTAATCGCGCTGTGTCCGTTTCACACCTTGTCCCATCGGGTTCTCTATTTATTGGGGGGAAAGGTGTAAACCATATTCAGGACGGGACAATCGGAACGAAAAGAGCCTTGCCATGCGGCAAGGCTCTTTTTTATGGCATCGCGTACAGGGAACGCGCTTAATCCTTGAAATCCCAGGAGAGGTTGGAGACCAGACGGCAGCTGTCGCACTTGAAGTCGAAGATCTCGTGCAGCGGCGCTGCCAGCGCCCACTCACCGCCACAGCTGGGGCAGGGGCGCGCCTTCTCCTCGGCCGCGCTCAGCCCGCCCACCCGGTAGAGGTAGTAGTAGGTGGGGATGCCGCTCAGCACTTCCAGCCGCTTGGCCAGATCGGTGCCGCGCCGGTAGAGGCGGCTGCCCACTTCGCCGATTTCATGCAGCGCCGCATGTTCGGCGATGGAGCCGTTCATCTGCAACTGATCGCACGCCTCCCAATCCTCCTGCCACTTGATGATCTGCTTCTGATCGCCGTTGGCGACCGCGGGCAGTTGGTAGAGCGGAATGGGGGCGAAGTGGTCGCCACAACGCAGCGGCGAGCAGGTATGCAAAAAGCTGGTGTAGAGCAGCATCCAGCTGGGGCGCTCGCCCTGCTGGCCGCAAGGATCTGTGCTGTCGGAGAGCAGATCCGCCCCCTGCAGCTGGAGTTTGGGCGCCAGCAGCCCGGCCTGATTGAGCTGCTGTTCGGCCAGCTTGACCTGCTCGCTCTGGTTGTCGGGGTGCAGGCTATCCTGCTCCGGGCAGACCACCCGACTGACGAAATAGCCGTCATGCATGCTGGTGGGGAACTCCCGCCCGAGGATCTGGCCCTGATAACGCAGCATGTCGAGGTAGTTGACGATGGCCCGCTCGGCGTCGCCAAGGGAGGTATCGCGGTAACACTCAAAGCAGAGTTCGACGATATACATGGTTCAGCCTTGCCCCTGCTGGAGGAGCAGGTCGGTCAGGCGCTCCACCTTCTGTTCGATGCGTGCGAGCTGTTCGGCGAGTTGCTGCAGGGTGAGCTCCGGCGCTGGCTGGGGGGCTGCCTCTTGCAGGAGCTCGCTCTCGGCTGTCGCAACGGGCTGCTGCTTCCACTGGCTCAGCACTTTCAGCAGCTCGGCCATCGGCACGGGCTGGGTGAGGCGGGCCTTGATCATGGCGGTGGTGGGAGTCAGGCCCTTGGCGGCCAGCTCGTTGGCAATTCGGATGATCTCGTGGGCGGACATAAGCATGCTCTGGGTGAGAAGGAGGGATCGATATCGGGGCGGGATCTTAACCAAAGCCAGCAGGGGAGGAAAGGGGCGGGCGGCTTAGCGGGGCTGGCGCAGCATCACATCGAGCTGGTCGATCGCCTCGCACCAGTCGGAGTCATTCCACAGGGCATCGCGCAGAAAGCTGGCCTGGGCGGCGTTCCAGAAACCGGCCTCCGGCAACAGGGTTTCATTGTCGAGGTGATGGTCGTGCACAAAGCGGTGCAGGCTCAGCTCGTCGTTGGCCATCCCGAGCTGGGCAAACAGGGCTGGCAGATCGTGGACAAGGGGTTCCATCTCGTCTCTCCCTTTGTTTAATCCCTGAGATTATAGCCAGGCACAGCCATCGGGCGCAGAGACGAGATTGGGGATCAGGCAGAGGGGATGCGATGGGGTGGCAGATCAACGCCCACGACGTGCAGCCCCTGCATCTTGAGGGTGCCCTGATAGTGGCTCTCGCCATCGCTGGAAAATTCAAACTGATAGTGGGTCAGCAGCCGCAGGGGATTATGTGCCAGCTCCCGCCGATGGCGAGCCAGTGACAGCAGTTGCAGGTCATGGTGCTGGCAGTAGCGGCGCATGTATTGCCAGGCCACTTCTGCCTGTTGGCGTTGCAGCCAGAACAGGCCGGCTATGGCAATCAGCAACAAAATTCCGAGCATCTCTCCCATAGGCGGGCTTCCTTATCGTGATGTCGATAACCGGGAGTCCTGCTCGGCACTCCCGATCTCCTTTTCTATATTCCCGCCGTGTTGCCTCGTGGCGTGAGGGGGAGGCGAGGGATCAGGCCGAGGCAAACAGACGGCCTATGGCCTTGCCCAGCGCATCGCTGCGGTCGGGGTCGCGCAGTCTGGCCAGCATATCATTGCGCAGGGCCGGTAAAGTGACCAACTCGGCAAAAACCTGATTGAAGAACTGGGTCGGTTGTAGCGCCAGCTGTTCCAGATAGTGGCTGAGCAGATTGGCATCTTTCAGATCGGGCCAGAGCCGGCCAGCGATGGCGAGCAGCAGCGCCGGGCTTGGCTGGGTTTGCAGCAGGGTCAGCAGCTTGTTGGTGCGCAAAGTGCTGCCGGGGCAGGAGGCCATGGCGCGGCAGAGGTAGGCCAGGGTCTCAGGGTTGGGGGCGGCGCACTCCTGCTCCTTGCCGATCCGCTCAAGCAGAGCGCCTTGTACTGCTGGCGGCAGCGGGGCGTTTTCAAGGCTCTGGCAGAGGGCATAGAGCGGCTCTTGCGGCAGTTTGGGCAGCGCCTTGCAGATCAGCGCCAGATTGCGCTCATCATGCAGCCGTTCGGCCAGATCGGCAAAGCCCTGCAGCCCCAGCGTTTGCCAACCGGTGTCGTTGGGGGCGGCCAGATAGTGGCAGAGGGCATCGTAATAGGCAGAAGGGGCCTGTTCCAGCTGGCGCGCCAGTTTGGCGTGCAGACTGGCCATTTTTGCCTCCGCCGGGCGGAAGGTGTAGGGATTGTCGGCCAAGCGCTGGGCTTTTTCCTCGTCCAGATCGCCGGTGAGCTTGTAGCCCAGGGTCTCCACCACCTGATCCATGAACAGCTTGGGGCCATTTGACATCAGCAGGCCGCGCTCATCGAGGGCAAACTTGAGGAACCAGAGGTAGTGGCGAGACTCGCTCGGCTGGAAGAAGTGCACACCCAGCCAAGCGTGCTGTTGCAGCGGCCAGGGATAGGGCTCCTGCTGCTGTTCGATGCGCACAAAGGTATCGCTTGCCAGTGGCCGCACCTGGCGGCCCATGTCAAACAGCTGGAACTGGGTGCCAGCCTGAGTCAGAAATTCGGTCAAGGTATTGATGGCAGTAGGCGTCGCAGACATGGTGAGATCCGGCTAATGGTGATGCGGGCCGATTATAAGGCCCTTGCCGAGGATAGCCAGTGGCAGCAGACGCGCGTTGCGGCAGCTATCAACATGGCAGCCATGCGTGGGGAGGTGTATAGTATCGCCCTTTTTTAACGGCGGCAGGCCGCGCTGGTTGCCGTGTATGTCGTTGACCCGGCTGAACCGCCGGTGCTGTGCGACTGAATTTATCGGCATCCTGGCTGACCCTGTCGGGTCGGCGGATCAATTTGTGGTTATGAGGAAGAGAGCGAGATGAATCAATATTTGCTGGTAGCTGGCCTGTTGGGGGAACTCACCGCCGAGTTGCAGCGCCTTGAGCGCTGGCAAGCTGACCATCCCGGTGACGAAGCCCTGGCAAGCACCCTGCCTTTTTGTGTCGATACCCTGAGCTTTGATCAGTGGCTGCAGTTCGTGCTGATCCCGCGCATGGAGCAGCTGGTGATGTTGCAGGCGCCGTTGCCCACCAGCGTCTCCCTTTATCCCATGGCCAGCGAAGTCTACAAAGAGGATCTGGCCGAAGCAGAAGCGCTGCTGCGCCTGATCGCCCGCTTCGATCTGCTGCTTTCCGGCAAAGTGATCGAACAATGATGCCAGATCAAACCCGAGAAGAGAGTGACTTGAAGCTGACCCTGCTCTATCAGGATGAGTGGCTGGTGGCGGTCAACAAGCCGTCCGGTCTGCTGGTGCACCGCAGTTGGCTCGACAAGGGCGAGACCCGTTTTGCCATGCAGATGACCCGGGATCTCATCGGCGGCCGCCATGTCTATCCGGTGCATCGCCTCGACCGACCCACCTCCGGTGTGCTGCTGTTTGCGCTCGATCCGGTGATTGCCCGCGCACTCACCGAAGCCTTCACCCAACGTCAGGTGCACAAGGAGTATCTGGCATTGGTGCGTGGCTGGGCGCCCGAGCAGGGGGTGATCGACTATCCCCTCAAGGAGCAGTTGGACAAGATTGCTGATGCCATGAGCAACCCGGATCGTCCGGCGCAGGATGCCGTCACCACCTTCCGGCGCCTGCATCAGGTCGAGCTGCCCCACGCGGTCTCCAAGAAGCACCCCACCAGTCGTTACAGTCTGGTCAGATTGTTCCCGAAGACCGGCCGCAAGCATCAGCTGCGCCGCCATATGGATCACCTGTTCCATCCTATTGTGGGCGACACCACCCACGGGGATGGGCGCCACAACCGTTTCTTTCGCGAGCACTTCGGCTGCGAACGGCTGCTGCTGGTGGCCCGCACCCTGACCTTTACCCATCCGGTGCTCAAAGTGCCGATGCGGATCCAGGCGCCGCTCGGTCAGGATGTGTTGCGCCTGTTTGCCGAGCTGGGCTGGCCCGCCAGCGAGAGCGACTACTAAGCGCCTGATCCTCAGCCCTGAACCGGTGGCATCTGACGCCAGCTTGCTGATAGAGTTGCTCAAAAGAGTGACTCAAACAGGGAGAGGAGAATGGCGCAGATCGATATCGTGGTAGGAACTGTCTACGGCGCAGCCATGCTGGTGGCCGAGACCTTGGCAGATGAGCTGGAACGCAAGGGGCATCACTGTACCCTGCACGAAGAAGCACGGCTGGCGGACATCGACCCCGGCCGTTTTTTATTGCTGGTCAGTGCCACCACCGGGCAGGGGGACATTCCTCCCAATCTGCAGCCCTTTGCCAGCGAGCTGGCTGACAAGGCGCCCTGGCTCAAGGGGCTGCGGTATGCCCTGATTGCCATGGGCGACAGCAGCTATGACCATTTTTGTGGCGCGGGCCGTCGGCTGGACGGATTGCTGCAAGAGCTGGGGGCCACGCGAGTGATTCCCCCGCTGGAGCTGGATGCTACCGTGCACGATGAACCCGAACAGGTGGCACTCAGCTGGCTGAAAAAGTGGGATATTCAGCCCTGAATATTCTCTGAAATAGAGCCATATCAATCCCCTGATCTTTAACCGACAGGGGATTGTTATTTGTGAACTGTCATTTCTCATATGTTCCCAGAAATTATCTCTGTTGTTATTTTATTTTTTCTCTTTTGAGTCCTCTTTCGTGTGGAAATATGTACATAGTTCTTTCTAAATAGTTCAATCGCTGAAAGCGATTTCAATCATGTTTTTAAAGAATTGTGGAGCTAATGAGACATTTCTTGATGGCTTATATTTTTGTTGGTATCGCTTTCAAGTGGTTTTTTATTGCCTTAAATCTGTTATTTGGGGTTTTATTTATGCTGGTTTGTTGTTTTTGAGGGTTTTTTTTATGCTTTTTGTGGTGGCTTGGCAATGGGTGTTCATTTTGTGAGTGTTGTCATATCACCCAGCTGGCATGCTCCATATAATCGCATCTGCTTGTCACTTGGATATATCTACTGGCTAAGCCTTGATTATTAGGACATCACTCATCCTCAGCGGGAAAAGGAAAATGACAATGAATGCAAAATGGCTTCCGATAGCTGCCGCAGTAAGTATGGCGCTCTCTTCCGGTGTTGTTGTTGCTGCTGACGCAGATAATGGTTGGGAAGTACATGGTTATGGTCGTCTGGGTGGTCAATGGAATGGCGATGGCGCCAGCAAAATGAACACCTTGGGGAAACAGGACTACCGTACTGTGACCTCTATGGATGAAAATGCCAACCAGGTCGAGTTGTCTGTAAAAAAGAAATTTGAAGGCAAAAATGGTGTAAAGGGTGAATTTGTCACACGCGCCGAATATGGGAATCAGAATGCAGGTGACACAGGCTATTTTGTTTCCTCAGAAGGCTCACTGCAGACAAATCGTGATGATGCCCAATTTGAAATGAAAGAAGCCTATGTGGAGCTGGCTGGTTTTGATTTCCTTGATAAGGATACCAAGATTTGGGCCGGTCAACGTTATTTGAACCGTGAACAAGGGATCTTGACCAAAGAGTTCTGGAAGCAATCTTCAGGTGTCGGTGCTGGTTTCCAGAATGGTGGTTTTGGTATGGCCGTGGTATCAGCTGATGATGCAGGCCAAGTTCGTTATGGAGACGAAAAAGATTGTGACGGTGACGGTAAGCCTGATGCTAATAACTTCAAATGCACCAGTTCCGTTCGTACTGCTACTTCTTTGAATATTTTTTATTACGGCTTGGCGGCACTAGGTGGTACCTTTGATTTTGACCTGAAAGGTATGAAGCAAGCTAATACCGATTCAGATGCCATATCAAACAAAGATTCGGTTACCGGAAAATATACTAAAAATGCAGACACCGGTGTTGGTGCCTCTATTGCCTATAACCGCGATTATTATGGTTTTAAAGGTTGGTCCAAAACGGCTATCGCTTATGGCGAAGGTATGGCCTCCAATCGTGGGGTTAACTTCGGTTCCTGGAACGGTGGCTTTGGTAAAGACTCCAGCGCGCTGTTCTTCACCTCTTATGGTGTTGCCGAAGTGGCTCCTCGCTTGCAGCTTGGTAGTGAACTGACTTACTGGGCTCCACAGCATGTAGACTGGGGTGGCGATCTCGACGTTGCCCGCACCATCTTTGCCCTGCAGCCATCCTATAAGGTCAATGACAATCTGCGTTTGATCCTTACCGGTTCCTATGCGAACGAGAAAGTTGAAGATCAGAATGGTAAAGCACAGTGGGGTCGTACGGATGTAAATACCCAGTTCTATGCTTTGGAAGTAGCTACGGCATTCACTGTTGATGCAGACTACTGGGGACGTCCACAGATCAAACCCTTCGTGACCTGGGTGAAATCGAGCGATGAAAATGCCTCTGGTGCGATCAGCATTGACTCCACCAAAGACAACGGCAAGCTGTCTACCTCACAAGTGTTCTTCGGGGTTGAAGCTGAAGTATGGTTCTAAGCTGATTCTCAGCTAACAGTAAAAGAAGCGGCGCATGTTCATGCGTCGCTTCTTGATTTAAAGGAATAGCTATTATGAGACGTAACACGAAAGTGGCAGTGATCGTGGCTGGAGTTCTGCTGTTGGGTGGGTGTGCCAGTCATAGCTCACAGTCAATTCCGGATTCTGGATTCGCTACCTTGATGGCGTCTCCCGCATGTTGCACGGATTTTGCTCAGATGCCCCTTGATGCATTGCCAGATGATGACAGCACTCTGGAAGTAGTCTTGGATTCTTCTTCGCCTGTATTTGACTTCAATGATGGCAAGTCTTACTTCAAAGCCTTTCAGCTGCCCAAGCAGCGTAGCCAAATAGATATCACGCTTAAGTCTTATTTCACTGATAGCATTATGTTGCCAAGTGTGCTTTTTTTAGACAAAAATCTAAGGGTTATAAAAGAAGTCAATGCTGAGCAATTCCAGCTCGTTTATGGCAGCATCGGTCGTCGCATTTCCCTGGATAGCCATATTACCTTAGACCAAGCGTCATCTGGCCAGCAGGCTGAGTTTATGATTATCAAGGCGGACCCCAAAAGTCGTCAAGGTGAGACTAAGGTAATGTCTGCGGCAAGAAAATGGGCAAAGGAGACTGGCTTGGCTGAGCCGGTAGAAGCTGATCCTGTGTTCTCACACAGCATGTCTGGTAATTTAGCTCTGTCGGTGCGTTCATCTGGCCAGCTCTTGAGTTCAGGGCAGGTAATGTCATTAGGTGCAGTGCAAAACCAGTCCATCACTCCCTCACCTCAGCCTACCGTAGGCAATAGCAAAAGTGCCATCGTGTTACCAGCATCAACTTCAGCACCTGCCATGCTGAGTGAAACTGAAGCCTTCTATCAGAGCCAGATCGAAAAAGCGGTCAAGGCGGGGGATATCGACAAGGCGATGAAGCTGGTGAACGAGGCTGAACGGGCTGGTTCAACCAAAGCAAAAAGCGTGTTTATTGATGCGGTCAAGCGGTCGCAAAAATAGAGTAATACGACCCTTTGTTGGTCAGATATATTTGTTGAGGCCTCCCTTGTTGGAGGCCTTTTTAATCGGTAGACTGTAATAAATAAAAATCAAGTTGTTACGTTTGGTTGCAATTTGTTGCCGTTTGATGTAAACGGCATTATTAAAATACAAAGTGAAACTGCTATTTATATGTCTTTGTAATAGAGTGATAATGCGGATTATTAACTTATATTAGATGCGTTTTTAGCCGCTAAACAAGTTGTGATCTTCCCTCCAAATTCAATATTCCCCCGCCTTCGAAAGCAGCAATTTATGACCCGCTGGGTTATATTCTGATGGTCAAAATAAACAAGCCCGACTCGAAGATATCTGAATGAATCAGTCCTTATTTCATCCAGATAGATCGTTCAGGGACGACAATCCATTCAGGAGCGCACACAATGTTCAAAAATGCTTTCTCTAATCTGCAAAAGGTTGGTAAGGCGCTGATGCTGCCAGTATCAGTCTTGCCAGTCGCAGGTATTCTGCTGGGGGTGGGTGCTGCCCACTTCAGCTGGATGCCGGAAATTGTCTCCCAATTGATGGAGCAAGCCGGTGGTTCCGTATTTGGCCAGATGGCCCTGCTGTTCGCAGTAGGTGTTGCTCTGGGCTTTACCAATAACGACGGTGTATCCGGTCTGTCAGCCATCGTTGGCTACGGCATCATGGTCGCAACCCTGAAGGTCATGGCACCTGTGATGGGTGTTGAAACCATCGAAACCGGCGTGCTGGGTGGTATCCTGGCCGGTGGTATCGCTGCCTGGGCGTTCAATCGCTTCTACAAGATCCAGCTGCCAGAGTACCTGGGCTTCTTCGCGGGCAAACGTGCCGTACCCATCATCACCGGTTTCCTCTCCATCGGTCTGGGTGTGATCCTGTCCGTGATTTGGCCGCCAGTGGGTGGCGCCATCGGTGCCTTCTCTGACTGGGCTGCCAACCAGAACCCGGTACTGGCCTTCGGTATCTACGGCGTGGTTGAGCGCTCCCTGATCCCGTTCGGTCTGCACCACATCTGGAACGTACCGTTCTTCTATCAGGCTGGTACCTGCGTCAACGGTGCCGGTGAAACTGTTCACGGTATCATGACCTGCTTCCTGACTGCTGATGACGCGTCCCGCGCTGCCGGTAACGGCTTTGGTCAGCTGGCTGGTGGCTACCTGTTCAAAATGTTCGGTCTGCCTGCTGCTGCGTTCGCCATTGCTCACGCTGCCAAGCCGGAAAACCGCGCCAAGATCGTTGGTATCATGGCCTCTGCAGCCCTGACCTCTTTCCTGACCGGTATCACCGAGCCGATCGAGTTCTCCTTCCTGTTCATCGCTCCGGTTCTGTACGCCATCCACGCTGTACTGGCTGGTCTGGCTTATGTGCTGACCAACTCTCTGGGTATCGTACACGGTCACACCTTCTCCAACGGCTTCATCGACTTCGTAGTGCAATCTCCGCGTGCCGACAACATGCTGCTGCTGGTTGGTCTGGGTCTGGTTTACGCGGCCATCTACTACGTCGTATTCAGCTTCGTTATCCGTGCCATGAACCTGAAAACTCCGGGTCGTGAAGACGAGACTGCTGAAGAGGCCGTTGGCCAAGGCAAAGACGAGATGTCTGCTGCTCTGGTTGCCGCCTTCGGTGGTAAAGAGAACATCGCTTCTCTGGATGCCTGCATCACCCGTCTGCGTGTTGGCGTGAAAGATGTTGCCAAGGTTGACCAGGCTGGTCTGAAGAAACTGGGGGCTGCCGGTGTGGTAGTGGCTGGTTCCGGCGTTCAAGCCATCTTCGGTACCAAGTCCGACAACCTGAAAACCGACATGGACATCTGGATGAAGAGCAACTAATTCTGTTGCCTGAATATCAGCGTGTTTGAAGAGGGAGGCGAAAGCCTCCCTCTTGCTATTTGTGACTTTGGATAGTGCGAGTCGCTGTAGCCGACATTCCGCACCTGATTTAGGAATAAATTTGCCGATAGCGCTCACCCAATACCTCCAAAATGATCTGCTGGTCTCCTGTTAGCTCCGTTACTTGTGGCGGAGCTTCTCCCAGTCGATATTCATGGATGCCACCAAAGCGCAAAAAGATCCAACGGGCCGTCGGCTGCTGGGTCGGTTTCTTTTTCATATCCGCCACACTGCGATTCTGCTCCACTAATCCCTGCCGGATCCGGTGCTCCAACGCTGCGTAAATCATCAGGCTACAGGTCATCACCATGAGCAACGCTTCAATCCGCTCCGGCTTTTTCAGGTACAGTGAGGAGGTTAAAAACTCCGGGCTCTTGAGAAAACGAAAGCCCCGTTCGACATTCTGCTGCGCTTTATAGGTGGCCAAAAGTTCGGCCATGGTCAGCGTATCGCTGTGGTCATTGGTCGCCAGGATGAACACCCCGGTCTGGTTGCGGGCCTCTTCAACGCAAGCCAGGCTAGTTGCCGCCAACCCAGTGATTTGAAACTGATGGCCAATTGGCTCTTCGCCACGCTTGGGTCTGCCACGTCCTGTATAAACGGGTTCACCTACCACTTCGGCATCCAGTTGCAGCAGCATCAAGCTGGCGGTAAAACAGCTCAACTCAGCTTGGGCATCCGCCTCACAAGCAAAGCGTCGGGCACACAATTTGGCGAAGGCTTTGAGCTCGCGGGTACTGTCTTTGAGCAGGTTTTTGGCCAATGTCTGCTGCTCGCGGTGGCTGGCTTGTTCGCTGCGCACCAGCAACCAACGTTGCGCGACCCCGGCATAATTCGCGTGTTGCCAACGGCCATGATAGCCATTGCCCAGAGCGGTCAGCGGTTGTGCACCTATGGTTGCCACGGCCTGCTTTGCCTCATTGAGAGTG
>NZ_JBFODS010000011.1:0-59303 GCF_040908445.1 Aeromonas sp. R10-2
GGTTCAATCGCAATTCCAGTCACTGTTTGACGCCCAGAAAGAGAAGATTGTCGTCGAGCACAAAGAGAGTGGACATGGCCGCCAGGAAGAGCGTTATGTATTTCAATTAAAAGCCAAATTACCGCCAGAGTTGACGGAGAAATGGCCGACAATCCGCAGCATCATTGCCGTTGAGCGTCACCGCAGCGCCAACGGAAAAGGAACGGTAGATACCTCTTACTATGTCAGCTCGTTATCCCCCAAGCACAAGCTGCTAGGGCACTATATACGGCAGCACTGGCGGATAGAGAACAGCCAGCATTACATTCTTGATGTGGTGTTCAACGAGGATGCTTCCAGGATAGCGATGGAGGATGCGGTCGAGAATATGGCGCTATTCCGGCGGTTCGTATTGAATATCGTAAAACAGAGCAATTGTGGTGCTCGAAGTCAGAGAAACAAGCTAAAAAGAGCCGGCTGGAATGACGACTATCGGGCTCAGTTATTCTTTGGTTAAAATATCAACAAAGTGTGCTCCCGCCCTGCCACAGATCCCGAGGTAGCGGCCACCATTCTGCAAATAGGTTTTTAATGCCGAACGCGCGTCCGCGGTGAAGGCGTTGAGGAGCGGCTCAACATCGTCCTCAGTGCCGCCAACGATAAACACCCTGGCATTATCGAGCTCTGCAGGCAGCTCCCCGATATTGGAGAGATACCTGACCGGCAAGCCCACCTGCCTGACCACATCCGCAATCGCCTTCGTGCTATCCCCATCAGAAACCGGCCCGTTATAAATCAGCGCGTACGGCTCTTGCTGCGGCTGCGCAGAGGCGGCCTCTGTCATGCATCCTGTCATTAACCAAAGGCTGATAACGCTCGCAATCAGCACGACGCTTTTTGGTACATTCATCGCTGCCACTGTCCCTGTGATGTGAACCGAAGAGACTACTTATCACGATCCTGTTCTGCATGTCAGCCGCAGTTAAATGAACATTTCAAGTTAACGTGCCAACGCTGATTGGGCCTGTGTTCGACACACAACGAACGAGCCAATACAGAGGGACAAACCACAGGATTTCGGCCCCTGCTTCGGAGCGCGTGCAACAGCTTTCCTGTGTGACGCCTCTTATGGCTGATGGATAAGGATTCGAGGGGGATATCCAGCAACAAAAGAAAGTGCACTTCACCTTCACTTCACCGAGCGGGGGTAGGGTAGGCTCATGTTTTCAGTTGGAGCTTTATTCTATGCCCACCATCGTCACTCACGCCGCCGTCCCTCTCTGCCTTGGACTCGGGCTTGGCAGCCGGATTATCCCGCCCCGCCTGCTGCTGGCTGGGGTCGCCATCGCCATGCTGCCCGATGCCGATGTGCTCGCCTTCAAACTAGGGGTCGCCTACGGCCATGTCTTTGGCCACCGCGGCTTTACCCACTCCTTGCTATTCGCCTTTGCCCTGCCCATTCTGGCCATGCTGTTTCACCGCCAATTTCGGGCCAGCGTCGCCACCGTCTGGTCGTTTCTGCTGGTGTCGCTGCTCTCTCACAGCCTGCTCGATTCCCTCACCACCGGCGGCAAGGGGGTTGGCTGGCTCTGGCCGTGGCGGGATGAGCGCTTCTTCGCCCCCTGGCAGGTGATCCGGGTTGCCCCCTTCAAGCTGGAGGCTTATCTCACTGCCCGAGGTGAAGCGGTGATCCTCTCCGAGCTCTACTGGGTCTGGCTGCCGGGGGTTGTAGTGATGCTGGTGTTGATGGGATGGCGGGTGTGGAGCAGGGGGCCCTAGGGGATGCTGAGACTGGCGGCCAAGTGATGAAGATAGTCATAGCTGTGCCACTGTATGGCACAGAGAGCGAGCAGGGCTGATGCCCCCAAGGCACCCTGATCCCGGTGTCGGAGCAATACACGCAATGCATGTCTTATGCAGAGACTCAAGATCGTCAGGTAAATGATGGCTCACGCCACTTCAATCAAATCAGATATACCGTAGGGGTCATTCGGATTGTGATAAAGCTGGTCATAACCAAAGGCGCGAAATCCGAGTCTGATCAGAAAGAGGGAAAGGCAGAGGGTGGCAAGTTGTTTTGTTTTTCGGCTGATTTCTGTCATGCAACTTTTCAAGTTTATCCACGTTGATTTTTGGGGCTGAGATGCAGCAGAGCTGGGACTCCCATCATTTTGAATGTTGGCGTATGCTACGCCTTACTCAGAAAGGTGGGTGTCCCAGATTTGTGTTTTGACAAAGAGTCCAGATTAAAATAAAGACGAAGTGTCAATAATTCTTAAGCAATTGACCTCAAATCAGCATTATCATTTCAATAAATGAACTTTCATATTATCCTCGATAACGACTAACACTGCAGTTAAGCCGTGGCGCGTAGTGCCGTTGGCTTGAATGACTTGTTAGAACTAATTTCGCAAATGCTCTTGCTTTAACAGGTTAGCAGATACAACTTTTTCATCGTATTCCTTAATTAAACGTTTTACTTTATCTCTCATATCACTTACAAACTCGTAATCCAGCTTAACGTGACCTGCCTTTATAGATATATGTGGATTATCTCGTTTGAATTTTTCAGGTATTTTCCCATCCGTATGTACTAAAAAATGCCTTACTTCAAGATATGGGAGCGCATCATTTATTAGGTTATCGTTCACACCCAACGCCAATTTGTTTGAAATCTTCTCGAGTAGCTTGAGAGTGCTTTTCTCTGACTCCAATGATTGAAATACTGAGTCAGTTATTACGTGGGCAACTTCTCTCCAACTGCCCGCGGCAAGAATTGTTTTAGCATCAATTTTTGTTGAGTGCTCACCGATTATTCTTCCTGAATCAAATCCATTCTCAGCGGCATTTTCTAAAATTGTTTTCAAGTACAAAGTAACCTCTTCATAGATATCCTTCACGTAAGAGGAATAGACTGTTTGTCTAAGATGGTTTGCAAGAAGTTCACGACTGCCATTTGAATTCTTTCGTCTTTTTATGTGCTTATGTATTACGGGGTCAATATTTTTCAATACATAGCTTGATGAATTATCAGTGAGATCTCCATTTATAATTCCTAGTCTGACCACCTCGACCAAGTCAATGTCATCATCGAAATAGCCAACCTTTGATTCAAAATCGTGAAACGCCTTTGATCTCATGAATGCAGCACCATTCTAGTTTTTAGTTCTAACAGTTATTAGATGGAAAGCGGCACTAATCCGGTAGCAGAGCCCTCCATATAATTTCGCTCTGCCACTGATAGTAGCCATGAAAAAATAAAATTAAATCAAAGCATTAATAGTCTGTCTCTGATGCTTGAATGTATTCGCTTGACCTCCTTGTTTAACGCTTTGATTACTACTGTATAAAAACACAGTGATGCGGTCGGTGATGGTAAGCGTCGGCAAGGCTACCGCACCTGGGTTACAGCCCCCAGCCCGCCGCTTTTCACCTGCGAGATATCAACAATCGCTTTTATTGCGTTCTCCAGAGAGAGGGATTGTCGTTTGGCTATCTTAAGGGCGATGCTGGTAGTTGAGAAGGGGGCTTTAGCGGGAATCTGTGTTAGATCAATAAATTAGTCATTGAGGCGTGGCTGTGTGAACAACTCATTTGGCAGGGAGTGCAAAGCCGCCCTCACCCCAGCCCTCTCCCGGAGGGAGAGGGGGCAAACAGCCGGGAGCTGCAAGCGGGGAGAAGCGATAAAAAGAAAGGGAGCCGGTCAGGCTCCCTTTGATGCGGTGATGCAGTGATACATCTATGGGTGAGGCGGATACGCAGCCGGATCACTCACGGCTAATGACATTTGACCCATACCGCCCCTTATCGATTGGTCGCGGCCTTCATCCCTTCCACAAACTCTTTCAGGCGGGTCAGCATATGTTCCGGGTTCTGGTGGTGGGTCTCGATGATCTTCACCACGGCGGAGCCGGAGATGGCACCGGCGGCGCCAGCGGCGATGGCTTCACGCACCTGAGCCGGTTCGCTGATGCCAAAGCCGAGCAGGGCGGGGGGGGCGTTGAACTCGCGCAGAGTATTGATCAGCCCCTCCACCGGCATACCGGCCTTGGTCTCGGCACCGGTGACGCCGGCGCGGCTCACCAGATAGGTGTAACCACTGCCCAGCTCCGCCACCTGTTTCAAGGTTTCGGCGTCGCCATTGGGCGGGGCGATAAAGATGCTGTCGATACCGAACTTGTCGGCAGCCGCCTTGTAGGGGGCGCACATCTGCACCGGCACGTCGGCGACCAGCACCGAGTCCACGCCCGCCTGCTGGCACTTCTCGTAGAAGCCGTCAATTTTGCGCACATAGACCAGGTTGGCGTAGACCAGCAGGCCAATGGGCAGCTGCGGGTACTTGGCGCGGATGCGGCCAAGCAGCTCGAAACAGTCGTCCGGGGTGGTGTGGCTGGCAAACGCACGCAGGGCGGCGCCCTGAATGGTGGGGCCGTCCGCTACCGGATCGGAGAAGGGAATGCCGAGCTCGAGGGCATCGGCGCCCCCTGCGACCAGCGCATCGACGATGGCCAAGGAGAGTTCAGGAGTGGGGTCACCCAGCATCACGAACGGCACAAAGGCGCCCTGATTGGCCTCGTCCAGACGGGAGAAGAGTTGTGCGTAACGGTTCATGACAAGGTTCCTTCTTTCTCGAAAATGTCAGCGACGGTGAAGATATCTTTGTCGCCACGGCCGGAGAGGTTGACGATGAGCACCTGCTCTTTTTCCGGTTCACTGCGGGCCATCTTGAGGGCGTGGGCCAGCGCGTGAGAGGACTCCAGCGCCGGGATAATGCCTTCGGATTTGGCCAGCTCCTGGAAGGCGTCCAGCGCCTCCTTGTCGGTCACCGAGGGGTACTCGGCGCGGCCGATGGCGGCCAGATGGGCGTGCTGCGGGCCGACGGAGGGGAAATCCAGCCCTGCCGAGACGGAGTAGGACTCCTGAATTTGCCCCTGATTGTCCTGCATCAGGTAGGAGTGCATGCCAAAGAAGACCCCCTTGCTGCCGTGGCCCAGCGGCGCACCGTGCTCGCCGCTCTCGATGCCGTGACCACCCGGTTCGACGCCGATAAGGCGCACCGATGGCTCATCGATAAAGTCGGCAAACATGCCGATGGCATTCGAGCCGCCGCCGACGCAGGCGATCACTGCATCGGGCAGTCGCTCCTCCTTCTCGAAGCACTGGGCCTTGGCCTCTTCGCCGATCATCTTCTGGAACTCCCGCACGATAGTGGGGAAGGGGTGCGGGCCGGCGGCGGTGCCGAGCAGGTAGTGGGCCGACTCGTAGTTGGCAGCCCAGTCGCGCAGCGCCTCGTTACAGGCATCTTTCAGGGTGCTGGAGCCGGAGTGCACCGGAATGACGGTGGCGCCCATCAGCTTCATGCGAAATACGTTGGGCTTCTGGCGCTCGCAATCCTTGGCGCCCATGTAGACCCGGCATTTGAGGCCGAGCAGAGCGCAGGCCAGCGCAGTCGCAACGCCATGCTGACCGGCGCCGGTTTCGGCGATGATCTCGTTCTTGCCCATCCGCTTGGCCAGCAGCGCCTGACCCAGCACCTGGTTGGTTTTGTGGGCGCCGCCGTGCAGCAGATCTTCACGCTTCAGATAGAGGCGGGTCTTGGTGCCCTTGGTCAGATTGCGGGTCAGGGTGAGCGGGGTCGGGCGACCGGCATACTCGGTCAGCAGGGACTGAAACTCGGCGATAAAGGCCGGATCATCCTTGGCATCGACGAAGGCTTTCTCCAGCTGGAGCAGGGCCGGGATAAGGATTTGGGGTACATACATACCGCCAAATTCACCAAAAAACGGGTTGAGCAGGGTCATGGCTTCTTCCTTGTATTAGCTAAATCG
The DNA here is from genome assembly GCF_040908445.1 of Aeromonas sp. R10-2. Taxonomy (NCBI): domain Bacteria; kingdom Pseudomonadati; phylum Pseudomonadota; class Gammaproteobacteria; order Aeromonadales; family Aeromonadaceae; genus Aeromonas; species Aeromonas sp. R10-2. The sequence continues at coordinate 5,808 of NZ_JBFODS010000011.1, forward strand.
AAACATCAAAAAGGGTTGCGTTACAGGTTGCGCAGTGCGTCGAAGGCGGCTGCTATCTTGTGCGCATCCTTCTGGCCCGGGGCACTCTCTACCCCGGAGTTGAAATCAAGGCCGAGGCAGCCCACTTGTGCCGCTTGCAGGGCGTTGTCGGGATTAAGGCCCCCCGCCAGCATCAGTTTGCTCTTGTCGAGCGTGGCCAGCATGGCCCAGTCAAATGCCTGACCGGTGCCGCCGCTCTGGCTGCCGACTTTTGTATCCAGCAGCAGGCGATCAGCCGGGTAGTCGAGGGCAGGCAGCGGTTCGCCACTTTCTTTGCCGAGAGAGACGCCCACCGCTTTCCAGATCTGGCAGCCCGCTGGCAGCAGTGGGCGCAGGATCTCGATATAGGCGGCATCCTCATCCCCGTGCAGCTGCACCGCGGCGAGCCCCAGCGCATCCACCGTCTTGGCGATGGTGGCTGGCTGGGCGTTGCGAAATACCCCGACGTAAGAGAGCGGCGCGCCCGCCATCACGGCGCGGGCGGCAGGAATGTCCACATAGCGCGGACTCTTTGCCACAAAGATAAGACCGCCGAACACCGCACCCGCCTGATGGGCGGCGGCGGCATCCTCGGCGCGGGTCAGGCCGCATACCTTATTCTGGCCCAGTACCAGCTTGCGCACTGCGGCTTCCAGGTCCGGCTCGGCCATCAGGGATGAGCCCACCAGAAAGCCCTTGGCGTGGTGGCGCAGATCCGCCACCTGAGCGCGGTGATTGATGCCGGACTCGCTGATCACCACCCGATCGCTTGGAATATCTTTGGCCAGCTGTTTGGTGCGGTTGAGATCCACGCTCAAATCGCGCAGATCCCGGTTGTTGATGCCAATGACCGGCGCCCCCAGCGCGATGGCGCGGGTCAGCTCCTCCTCGTTGCTCACCTCGGTGAGCACGCCCAGACCCAGCTCCTTGGCGACCGCGAACAGGGCGCGATAGCCCTCGTCGGTGAGCACCGAGAGCATCAAGAGGATGGCGTCCGCCTGATAGTGGCGAGCCAGATAGACCTGATAGGGGTCAATCATGAAATCCTTGCAGAGCACCGGCTGCGATATGCGACCTCGCACCCGCGGCAAAAAGGCGAAATCCCCCTGAAAGAACTTCTCGTCGGTCAGCACCGAGATGGCGGTGGCGTATTTGCCATAGATGTCGGCGATGGCCTCTGGGCTGAAATCGTCGCGGATCAAGCCCTTGGAGGGGGAGGCCTTCTTGCACTCCAGAATAAAGCGGGTGGAGCCCGCCTTGAGCGCACCGACGAAATCCCGATCGCTGGGGGTCAGCGCACTCTGGAAGCTCGCCAGCGGTTGGGCCAGTTTGCGGGCGGCAACCCACTCCTGTTTGGCCGCCACGATTTTGCCGAGGATGGTCTGGTTGATGGAGGCCATGTTCAGAAAAGCATGGGGGGCAATAAGGTCTGACATCTCGTTATCCTTGCGAAACTGGCTCTTGCCCTGTGGGCGTTCTGAATGAATGCTGTGCGACATGGTGGCTGACATCATGCCTCCTGATTGCCCGCTTCCTGATGGCTCAAAGTGGCGAGCCGAGCAGCCAGATCCGCTGCCTTGCCGCTCGCCAGCACCGCCAGCACCTCGGCCGCCGCGCTCTTGAGATCGGTCGCCTTGCCCGCCATCAGCAGCAGCGGCGCCACATTGGCGGCAATGGCGGCGTTGTGAGCCGGGGTGCCACGCCCTTCCAGAATGGCGGCGGTGATGGCGCGGTTCTCTTCAGGCTCCCCACCCTGAATGGCGCTGACCGGATAGGTCTCAAGGCCAAAGTCAGCCGGGGTGAGCAGAAACTCGCGGATCTCGCCGTCACGGATCTGGGCCACCTGGGTCGGGCCGTGAATGGCAATCTCGTCGAGCCCGGCGCCGTGAACCACCATACCGGTTTTCAGCCCCAGTGCCAGCAGGGTTTCTGCGATGGGACGCACCAGCTCGGGGGCATAGACCCCCATCAGCTGATAGGTGGGGCGAGCGGGGTTGATAAGCGGCCCCAGCACGTTGAACAGGGTGCGGGTCTTGAGGGCTTGGCGCACCGGCATGGCATGGCGCACCCCGGCGTGGTACTGGGGGGCGAACAAAAAGCAGATGCCGAGCTCATCGAGGCAGCGGCGTGCCTGCGCCGGGCTCATGTCGAGCTTGATGCCCATTTTGTCGAGCAGATCGCTCGAACCCGACTTGCTCGAGACCGAGCGGTTGCCGTGCTTGGCCACTTTCAGGCCGCAGGCGGCGGCGACCAGTGCCGAGGTGGTGGAGACGTTGATGGTGTTGAGGCCATCGCCACCGGTGCCGACGATGTCGCAAAACTCGTAATCCGGACGCGGGAAGTCGCGCGCTTCAGCCAAGAGAGCCTCGGCGGCGCCGGCGATCTCCTCCGGGGTCTCCCCTTTGATCTTGAGGGCAGTCAGCAGGCTTGCGAGCACGATGGGGTCCACTTCGCCACGTACCACCTGACCGAAGGCGTCGCGGGTACTTTCACGGCTCAGAGACTGACCCTGATAGAGGGTGTTGAGATGTTGATGCATGTTGGTCTCCTTACCGCACACTGCTTTCTGGACGGGTGATATGGGCGAGCGCCTGAGTCAGCAGACGGGCCCCTTCCGAGGTCATGATGGATTCCGGGTGGAACTGGAAACCCAGTACCCGCTCATCCTGCTGCTCGATGGCCATGGGCATCCCCTGATAGTGGGCAATCACCGTCAGCTCTTCCGGTACATAGGTGGCGACCAGCGAGTGGTAACGGGCTACCGGCAGCGGGCTCGGCAGACCGGCGAAGGCGCCGTGGCCGTTGTGCTCAATCAGCGAACGCTTGCCGTGGACGATTTCGCCTGCCGCGCCGACGGTGCCGCCGTAGGCTTCGCACAGGGCCTGATGACCGAGGCAGATACCGAGGATGGGTACCTGACCACGGGCCAGCTTGATGAGGTCTATGAGGCAACCCGCTTCGTGGGGGGCGCCCGGGCCCGGCGAGAGCACCAGTACGGCGTCCCCTTCACAGGCGGCGATTTCGCTCATGATGCGGCTGGCCGGCAGGCTGTTGCGGTAGATCCGCACCGGATAGCCGAGGGATCGGAACTGGTCAACGAGGTTGTAGGTAAATGAATCGAAGTTATCGAGCAGGAAGATATTAGTCATGGCTCACGTCCTTATGTTGCTCCTGCTGGGCACTCAGAGCTTGCAGGGAGGTGCCATGGCTGGCAGCGATGGCGGCCAGCACGGCGGCCGCCTTGGCGCGGGTTTCGTCCGCTTCTGCTTGCGGCTTGGAGTCATAGACCACCCCGGCACCGGCCTGCACATGGGCCACGCCATCTTTCACGAAAGCCGAGCGAATGACGATGCAGGTATCCATCTCGCCAGCGCCGTTGATGTAGCCGACGGCGCCGCCGTAGCTGCCGCGGCGCTTGCCTTCCACCATGCGAATAAGCTCGCTGGCGCGGATCTTCGGTGCGCCGGTGAGGGTGCCCATGTTCATGCAGGCCTGATAGGCGTGCAGGGCGTCAAGATCGGAGCGCAGTGTGCCGACCACCTTGGAGACCAGGTGCATCACGTGGCTGTAGCGATCCACTTTCAGCAGCTCCTTGACGTAGCGGGTGCCGGGCTCCGAGATGCGGGCTATGTCGTTGCGGCCCAGATCCACCAGCATCAGGTGCTCGGCCACCTCTTTCTCGTCCTGACGCAACTCCAGCTCGATGCGGCCGTCGAGATCCCGGTTGATGCTGCCATCGGGGTTGAAGCCACGGCGGCGGGTACCGGCGATGGGGTACATCTCCACATCGCGGCTGGCGGCGCAGAATTTCACCGCGCTCTCCGGCGAGGCGCCAAAGAGGGTGAAGCCCTCATCCTGCACGTAGAACATGTAGGGGCTGGGATTGGTCTGTTTGAGGCGGCGATAGGCGGCCAGGGGGCTCGGGCAGGGCAGGGAGAAGCAGCGGGACGGCACCACCTGGAAGATATCGCCACGGCGGATAAAGCCCTTGAGCTTCTCCACCTCGGCGCAGAACTGTTTGTCGCTCTTGTCCACGCTCATGCCACCGGTCAGGGGCTGGGTGGTCAGCTCGGCGCTTAGAGGTTGCTGGCAAATCTGTTTGAAGTCGGTGAGCCGTTCGGTCAGGCGGGTGTATCTGTCTTCCACCTGGCTTTCGTCGCTGTCGCCGCCAAAGATGCAGGCCAGCAGTTGAGTGGTGCGCTCGATATGATCGATGGTGATCAGGGTTTCGGCCACGTAGAAGCAGTAGTCGGGGCAGTTGTTGCTCCCCTGTGGCACTTCGGGCAGATCTTCAAATGAGGCGATGAGGTCGTAGGCAAAGCTGCCCGCCATAAACAGTGCCTCTTTGCCGAGCTGGCAATCAAGCTCCCGCTGCAGGGTGCGCAGCACGTCCAGCACGCTGCTCCCCTTGAGGCGTGAATCTTCGTCCAGCTCCCGATCGGAGGCCGGGAAGTCGAGTTGCAATTCGCCATCGACTAGCGAGCGGGCCACTACCACGGGCAGCCGTTCGGCCAGCAGGCTTTGCAACTGGGCGCCGTTGTCGTTCAGGCTGCGAACCCGCACGGTGCGGCCACGGCACTCGATGCGCAGGCAGGCATCGACCAGCAGCAGGCTCTGTTTGCCTGCCTTGGAGTCGATCTCCACCGATTCCAGCAGCAGGTTGTTGGGGCGACCCTGACAGAGACGGGTATAGAGCGCCAGCGGGTCGGCCACATAGGGGGCGTTGAGTTTGAGGGTATCGAATTCACCCAGAGGAAGGCGATGTGTGGCTGTCATAGTGCGTTCCCTTGCGTGTGATGCGTGTTACCGATGTTCATGACGTTGAATTCCTTGAAAATTTAATTGGTCTGGGGTGGCTGGTTCAGGGGCGCCATCGCCAGGTCAGCTTGCTTGTCTGAATTCTCGGTTTCATCACAGGTCCATTTGCCGGATAATAAAAAAGCCCGCTGGGGTCAGCGGGCTTTTTCTTTGGGTTCTTAATTTGCTGTCAGATTACAGGTACAGCAACGACCACACGCCCGCATGTCAGGGAGTGTGCCACCACCAGATGGTCAGGATGGAAGTCGTTTGCATGATAAAGTCCTGTAAAAAGATGTTTGCAATGAAGTGCCTACAGAAAACGATAAAGCCGCGGCCAAGTCAAGTCGCTTTTAGCCTTCTTTCACCGATTTGCCATGAATGGTGACCTGACCACGAGAGCGGAACAACCTGATGAGATTCGATCTTCACTGCCATACCACTGCCTCCGACGGAGTGCTGAGCCCCGCCGAACTGGTGCGCCGCGCTGCCGAAAAACAGGTCGAGGTGTTAGCAGTTACTGACCACGATACCCTTGCAGGGCTTGATGAGGTGCGCCGCACCATTGACGCCGAGCGACTGCCGCTGCGACTGGTGAGCGGGGTCGAGATCTCCACCGGCTGGGAGCACCATGAGATCCATATCGTGGCGCTGGGGGTGGATGAAAAAAATCCGCAGCTGTTGGATTTTCTGGCCGGTCAGCTGGCACGCCGTGAGGCGCGCGCGCTGGAAATCGGGCGTCGTCTGGAGAAGTGCCTCATCCCCGGCACCTATGAAGAGGCCAAGGCGCTCGCCGGTGACGCCGCCGTGACCCGCGCCCACTTTGCCCGGGTGCTGGTGGCACGCGGGGTGGCCGACAACATGCAAAAGGTATTCAAAAAGTACCTGAGCCGTGGCAATAAAGGCTATGCCCCGGCCGAGTGGCCCGAGATGAGCGAAGCCATCGCTGCCATTCACGCCGCTGGCGGGCTGGCGGTGCTGGCCCACCCCAGCCGTTACGATCTCACCGCCAAATGGATCAAGCGGCTGCTGGTGGCCTTCAAGGCGGCCGGTGGCGATGCCATGGAGGTCTCGCTGCCCCAGCAGAGCCCGCAGGAGCGGGCCAATCTGGGCCAGTGGGCCAAGGATCACGACCTCTATATCTCGGTGGGATCGGATTTTCACTTCCCCTCCAACTGGACCGAGCTGGGCCGCCACCTTTGGCTGCCCAAAGAGGGGATGCCCGTCTGGTTGGCCTATCCAAGTCACTTTGGGCTCACCACCGAGCAACATACCGAGCTGCTGGCGAGTCGCTAACGGCATCAGCGAAGCGGCCACAAACAGGTTAAGGTAGTGTCATGGGTGATTGACCCGTGACCATACGAGCGGGCAGGTATTGCTGCCCCCATTGCGAGAACAAGCTATGAGTCAGCATTTTTACGTACATCCGGAAAACCCCCAGGCCCGTCTGATCGGTCAGGCGGTACAGATCATCCAGAACGGCGGCGTCATCGTCTATCCGACCGACTCCGGTTATGCGCTGGGTTGCCAGATGGGTGACAAGGGCGCGCTGGAGCGCATCTGCCGCATCCGTCGCCTCGACGCCAACCACGATTTCACCCTGGTGTGCCGCGATCTTTCCGAGATCTCCACCTACGCCAAGGTCGACAACAGCGCGTTTCGCCTGATCAAGAACAACACCCCGGGCGCTTACACCTTCATCTTCAAGGCGACCAAAGAGGTGCCGCGCCGCCTGATGAACGAGAAGAAGAAGAGCATCGGCATCCGGGTGCCGGACAACAAGATTGCTCAGGCGCTGTTGGAAGCACTCGGCGAGCCGCTGCTCTCCACCACATTGATCCTGCCGGACTCCGAGATGGCCGAGTTCGACCCGGAAGAGATCTTCGACAAGCTGGGCAAGCAGATCGATCTGGTGGTCAACGGCGGTTATCTGGGCGAGCAGCCCACCACAGTGGTCGATTTCTCTGACGACGAGCCGGTATTGCGTCGTCGCGGCGCCGGGGACCCGACCCCGTTTGAGTGATGTCGCTGAACCGGTGACAGTCCCTTCCGCCGAGACGGGGGCTGGCTCCGCCCTACCCATCGCGAAAGTCCTGGGGCAGCCCTATCACGAGCTGCCCCAGGACCTGTTCATCCCGCCCGATGCACTGGAGGTGTTCCTCGATACCTTCGAGGGGCCGCTCGATCTGCTGCTCTATCTCATCAGGCGCCAGCAGCTCGATATCCTCAACCTGCCGATCCTGCAGATCACCGCCCAGTACATGGAGTACGTGGAGCTGATGCAGGGGCTCAACCTTGAGCTGGCGGCCGAATATCTGCTGATGGCGGCCTGGCTGGCGGAGATCAAATCCCGCCTGCTGTTGCCCAAGGCGCCGGAGCTGGAGGATGAAGAGGAGGGAGAAGACCCGCGGGTGACGCTTATTCGCCGCCTGCAGGAGTACGAGCGCTACAAGGTAGGTGCAGAGAGGGTCAATGAGCTGCCACGGGTGGAGCGGGAGATTTATATTGCAGCTGCCTTGCCCCCCGATTTTGGCGCCCTCAAGCCACTGGCGCCCGATGTTTCGCTGGTTGAGCTCGCCCTTTACATGCAAAGTGTGGTAAAACGCGCGACTCATTTCGAACATCACCAGATCCGCCGCGAACAGATCCCGACCCGGGTACGCATGGCGGAGATCCTTGCCATGCTCACGCTGGGGCAGACCCTGCGCCTTGAGCAGGTGCTGCGCGCGGAAGAGGGGCGCATGGGGGTGCTGGTGACGTTTCTGGCCCTGCTGGAGCTGTGCAAGGAGCAACTGATCTGGATCCTGCAGGCAGAACCCCTTGGCCCAATCCATTTTGCATTGGCCGAGCAGAGCGAGGAGGGCAACCGTGGCGCTGCCCACTGAACGACTCAAGACCCTGATCGAAGCGGCGCTGTTTGTGGCCGGTCGCCCGCTCAATGTCAGCGAACTGAAAAGCAGCGTGCTGGCGGATTATCCGGTGACCAGTCGCTATGTTCAGCTGCTGTTGGCCGAGATCAGGCAAGATTACAGTACGCGGGGCGTCGAGCTCAAAGAGGTCGCCTCCGGCTGGCGCTTTCAGGCGCGTCAGGAGTATGCCGAGGAGCTCTCGCGGCTCTGGAGCGAGCGGGCGCCCCGTTATTCGCGCGCCGTGATGGAGACGCTGACCCTGATCGCCTATCGCCAGCCCATCACCCGGGCCGAGATCGAAGCGATCCGCGGGGTGGCGGTGTCGAGCCAGATAGTGAATACCCTGAAAGAGCGTGGCTGGGTGCGCAGCATCGGCCACAAAGAGGTGGCGGGTCGCCCCGAGCTGCTCGCCACCACCAGAGAGTTTCTGGATTACTTTAATCTGCAGAGTCTGGAGCAGCTTCCCGAGCTGGATCCTGAGCTGCAACCCCTGTTGCCCTCTGCGGTGGACGGGGAGAGCGATGCCCGGTGAATGGCGCCCAAGCGTGCCGATGTCACCGAGATATACATTTTTCAACTGTGGCGAGCGCTCCAACCGGCGTTTGTTACAGTTAACCCCGTTGCCCTTTTACCAGTGGGCAGCGATCAACAATCAGGTAACCCCGATGAGTGAAAAACTGCAAAAAGTGTTGGCCCGCGCGGGTCACGGCTCCCGTCGTGAGATGGAGGCCCTGATCACCGCAGGTCGGGTCAGTGTGGATGGCAAGGTCGCCACACTGGGGGATCGCGTCGAAGTGAACGCCGTGATCCGGGTGGATGGTCACCAGGTCAAGACCCGTGCCGCAGAGGAAGTGATCTGCCGCGTACTGGCTTACCACAAGCCGGAAGGGGAGATGTGTACCCGTCACGATCCGGAAGGTCGTCCCACCGTGTTTGATCGTCTGCCCAAGATGGAAGGTGCCCGCTGGATCGCGGTCGGCCGCCTCGACGTCAACACCTCCGGTCTGCTGCTGTTCACCACCGATGGTGAGCTGGCCAACCGTCTGATGCACCCGAGCCACGAAGTGGAGCGGGAATACGCGGTACGTGTCTTTGGCGAAATCACCGAAGCCATGCTGCAGCGTCTGCGCAAGGGCGTGCAGCTGGAAGATGGCACCGCCAAGTTCAACAAGATCAAACCGGCTGGCGGTGAGGGTCTGAACCAGTGGTTCAACGTCACCCTGACCGAAGGTCGCAACCGTGAAGTGCGCCGCCTGTGGGAATCCCAGGAAGTGCAGGTGAGCCGCCTGATGCGGATCCGCTACGGTGACGTCAAGCTGGACCGCGGTATCCCGCGCGGCGGCTGGCAAGAGCTGAAACTGCCGGAAGTGAACTACCTGCGTGGTCTGGTCAACCTGCCGCCGGAGACCGAATCCAAGGTCGACCTGCAGCAGGATGGCAAAACCAGCCGTCACAAGCAGGCCGCCCAGATCCGTCGCGCCGTGCAGCGTCACAAAGAGATGCAGGGCAAAGAGCCCCGCGCTCGCGCCACCACCGCCCGTCGCAAGCCGCAAGCCTCTACCCGCAACTCCGGTACCGGCAGCAAGTAAGCCGACAACCCGTTGCGTACTGCACGCTGTTCAAGTGCGCAGTCGGCCAAGCAAAGGCCCGCACCAACTGGTGCGGGCCTTTTTCATCTCTAGCGGGTGACCTCCAGCTGCCGGCTGGCTCCGGTCATATGGCAATGATTGCTCTCACACTCCTCAGTTGGCCGGTGTCATCCACTCTTTGTTGAAGTCACGTATAAACATCTTTCCCTCTTCGTTGCGGGCGGTGACCAGATAGAAGGTGACGTTCTGGCGAAACAACGAGAGGCGGTAGAGGGCGGCGTTGTCCTCCTCCGAGAGGTTCTTTTTCGAGGTGTCGTTGATGGGCACCAGATCGACTTTGCCCTTTTTCAGCAGTTCGACACACTGGTTGAGGCGGTTGGTGGTTCTGACGACCAGCTTCTGCTCGATGGTCACCCGCTCGATAGCATCGGAGAACCACCCCTTGGGCACGCAGGCGGTTTTCTGCTGCCAGGGTGGGGATTCCAGCCCCTTCTTGTCGGGCGTGGTGTACCAGGACTGGATATCGAAGGCGATGGGGGTACTGAACAACAGGGTGTTGCTGCGCTCGTTGGTCCAGGTAAAGGGGAAGGCGGCGATAGCGTTGCCCAGCTCGATGTTTTTAAGTCCTCTCGGCCAGGGCTGGTAGGAGACCCTCAGATCCGGGTGGCCTGCCGCTTTGAGAGTGGTGAGCACCTTGCTTGCCAGCTCGCCGCCATTGGCCAGCGTCGCTGAAGAGTAGGGGGGCAATTCGCCGGTGATAATTACCGCGCTCTGCACAGTGGCGGCCGGGAGCAGCGAAAGAGCAAACAGGGTGGCACGAAGGCGAAGGGACGAGCGGAGTCGATAAGTGGCAGAGGGCGTGACCGGATAACGGATGTGCATGGCGGGTGACCTCACCTCTATCGATTGCTGACAGCGTAGCGGTTTCGGCAGGGAAAAAACAGACTCGATAAATGCTACTGGTCGCGGTGTATGGCCCTTGAAGTTCCCTTTGGCGGGCGGAAGGGGCTGTGGCGGTTGCTCTGCTCCGGTGAGCTTGTTAGCCTGTGCGGCTCTGATAGAGGAGTGAACAATGAGCAAGGTACTTGATGAGCTGCTGGCGTTGCTGGCGCTGGAAAAAATCGAGGAGGGCCTGTTTCGGGGCCAGAGCCAGGATCTCGGTCTGCGGGCCGTGTTTGGCGGACAGGTAATGGGGCAGGCCTTGTCAGCTGCCAAGCAGACGGTCGAGACCGGCCGTCAGGTTCACAGTTTTCACTCCTACTTCCTGCGTCCGGGGGATGTGACCCGTCCCATCGTCTATGACGTGGAGAATATCCGCGACGGCCAGACCGTCTCCACCCGCCGGGTCAAGGCGATTCAGGGCGGCAAGCCCATCTTCTATCTCAACGCCTCGTTTCAGGTGCCGGCCGATGGTTTCGAGCATCAGGCGCAGATGCCCACCGGCATCACTCCGCCGGAGGAGCTCAAGAGCGAGCTCGAGCTGGTGCGCCCCTACGAGAACCTGATCCCGGCCTCCCTGCGCGATAAAATCCTCTGCGAGCAGCCCATCGAGATGCGCCCAGTGACCCTGGTCGACCCTATTCGGCCGACGGTGCAGGATCCGGTGCGTCACGTCTGGTTCAAGGCCAACGGTCAGATGCCGGATGATCTGCGGGTGCACAAATACCTGCTGGCCTACGCCTCCGACTTCAACTTCCTGCTCACCTCGCTGCAGCCCCACGGGGTGTCGTATTGGGAGCCGGATATGCAGGTGGCGACCATCGATCACTCCATGTGGTTCCACCGGGATTTCCGCTTCGACGACTGGCTGCTCTACGTGGTAGACAGCCCGAGCGCCAGCAGCGGTCGCGGTCTGGTGCGGGGTCAGTTCTTTACCCGCGACGGGGTGCTGGTGGCGAGCACCATGCAGGAGGGGGTGATCCGCCGTCGCGGCAGTTAAGGCCTCAAAGCGGATAGCAAAACGGGGTGGCTTTGGCCACCCCGTTTTCGTTGCTGCGATGTGGGCGGACTCTGCGGGATCAGCCGCCGCGCTGGTACTTGAAGCGCTTCTTGCGCCGGTAGGGATAAACATCCTCGAACACCCCCACCTTGATGTTGCTCTGCAGCATCTTCCAGTAGTTGGCGTCGAACATCTCCTTGTGCAGCTGCAGCATGATCTCCCGCACCTGCGGCTTTTGCAGCAGGAAGGTGGCGAACTCCTCGGGGAAGATGTCGTTGGGGGCCACCGAGTACCAGGGTTCGGCGCTCCACTCATCCTCGGGGTAGCGCGGCGGCGGGATCTGGCGGAAGTTGCACTCCGTCATGTAGCAGATCTCGTCGTAGTCGTAGAAAACCACCCGGCCGTGGCGGGTGACGCCGAAGTTCTTGAACAGCATGTCCCCCGGGAAGATGTTGGCCGCCGCCAGCTGCTTGATGGCGTTGCCGTACTCCTCCAGCGCTAGGCGGGTCTGCTGCTCGTCCGCCTTGTCCAGATAGAGGTTGAGGGGGATCATCTTGCGCTCGGTATAGAGGTGCTTGATCACCAGCTTGTCGTCCGTGATGGTGAGGGCCGAGGGTGCAACCGTCTTGAGTTCGGCAAGGAGTTCGGGCGAGATGCGGTCCAGCGGAAACTCGAAGTTGGTGAACTCCTGGGTATCGGCCATGCGGCCAACCCGGTCGTGCTGTTTAACCAGCCGGTACTTTGCCTTCACCTGCTCGTGGCTCACATCCTTCGGGGGAGTGAACTCGTCTTTTATCACCTTGAACACCACATCGTAGGAGGGGAGGGTAAACACGCTCATCACCATCCCCTTGATGCCTGGCGCGATGATGAACTGATCCCGACTCTGGGCCAGATGGTGGCGGTAGTGGCGATAGAGCTCGGTCTTGCCGTGCTTCTGGCAGCCGATGGCGTTGTAGATCTCGTAATCGGGCTTGTGGGGCATGATTTGGCGCAGGAAGGCGACAAACAGCGCCGGTTCGCGGGCATAGACCATAAAGTAGGCGCGGGCGAAACCAAACACGATGGAGGCGAGATCCGGCTCGAAGATAACGGTATCCACATAGATGCTGTGGCCGGTGCTGAGCAGGGGCAGGATGAAGGGGAAGACCTGATCCCGGGCCCGGATCAGTCCCACCAGATAGGCCCCCTTGTTGCGGTAGAACACCTCTTTGAGCAGCTCGATGGCAAAGGGCTCATCATGGAGGATTTGCGGGCCGTTCTCCGCAAGATGGCGGTGGATGTCGACAATATCCCGCTGCTTGTCCTCGTAGGGGAGGGTGAAGCTGTAATCCCCCAAAAGCTGGCTCAACGTCTGCGGCAAGTGGGCCAGATCGGTGCGATAGATGCGCAGCAATGTGCTGAGATCGGGTTTTTCGCCACGGCTGACAAAGGGGTGGATATAGAGGTTTTCGTCGCGGATATTGCGATGGCGAAAGATCCGGCGATAGACGGAGTTGAAGAAGGACTCCGCCACCTCGAAGTTGTCACAACGGGGCAGCAGATCGCTGAAAGCGCTTTTGACCCGTTTGAGCAGCTCCTGAGTGGCGTGGTGCTCCCCCATCATCTGGCGGATGGAGCTGGCGGTGGCCCCCACATGGTGGTCATAGAGGCGAATACGCTCCCGTCCAGCGAGCTGCACCCCCAGCCAGTCACTGTTCTCGAAGCGGCTCTTGCTGCCCTGGGTTATCTCGAGAAACCGGCTGTAAAACGACTCGAAGCGTTGCAAGATAGTCTCGGCGACGGCCTGTTCCAATGGCTGCTGCATCTCTCTCTTCCTTGTGATCTGTCGGGCCGATAGCGCGAAGGATTGGGTGTAATTTGTTCACACGTCAGGCCACTATCGCAACATTCAAACGTCTGTTCAAGTGGCAATTTTCGGGGATAAACGGTAGATTGCGCCCCTGTTTTGGTGATGGTTTAGCGACTGTTTGCTGTCTGTTTGAGAGGCCGTCCGGCCTGTGAGGAAACCCGATGAAGCTCTATTTTGTCCTGGTGGCACCTGCCCGACCTGCGAACGTGGGGGCGGCTGCCCGCGCCATGAAAACCATGGGATTCGATGCCATGCGACTGGTGGCTAGCCGGGTACACGAAGAGGAGGAGGCGAGCTGGGTGGCCCACGGCGCCCAGGAGATCCTGACTCAGGCCGAAGCGTTCGATACCCTGCCCGAGGCGCTGGCCGACATGGATCTGGTGATCGCCACCACCGCCCGTGAACGCGGTCGCTACCAGCATTACCTCACGCCGGGGGAGATCCGCGAGCAGATCCGCAGCAAGCCGTCACTCAACAAGGTGGCCATCGTCTTTGGCTGCGAAGAGTCGGGGCTCTCCAACGAGCAGCTGGCCGAGGTCGATCTCATCAGCTATCTGCCCCTCAAGGTAAGCTACCCCTCCCTCAATCTGGGGCAGGCGATCATGCTCTACGCCTACGAGATGAGTCAGCTGATGGATGAGCTGAACGCCGACGGTGCCGCTGCAGTAGCAGAAAATTTTGATAACGCTGGGCAGGTTCGGGTGCTGAAAAGCAAAACAGCAGAATTACTTGGTGAACTCGGAGTTTCGCAGGATGAAAAACTACATCAGTGGGTGATGGACCGGGTACCCATGCTGCCGCAGCGGGATTTGAACATGCTCCACCTGCTCTGCAAAGACCTTGCGCGCCGCTTTGGGCGCGAGTAGCGAAGAGGTTTAAGTTGACAGCCCATCGCCCGCCGCGGTATTGCTAAAAGCCAGCTTCGTCAACGAGTGTTCGTCATGCAGTTATTCACCAACGTCATCACCACCACCATTATTACCGGTACCACCACAGGTGGCACTGGGGCCGGTTGATGCGCTGACGAACAAGCACAGAAATCAAAAAAGGCCCGTACCCACCCAGTACGGGCCTTTTTGTTGGATTGGTTTTTAGATTGAATTTCATAGATTTACAGGGAGAGAAAGCGATGAGAGTGTTGAAATTTGGCGGGTCTTCACTGGCCGATGCAGAACGTTTTTTACGGGTGGCCGATATCGCGGTCAACACCCACGGCCAATCTCAGGTAGCCCTGGTGCTCTCTGCACCTGCCAAGGTGACCAATCATCTGGTGGCGCTGGTGGAGCAGACCAGTCGCGGCATGGATGCCAGTTCCACCCTGTTTGAAGTCAACGGCATCTTCTCCCGCCTGCTGGCCGGGTTGAAGGCGGCCTATCCGGCGCTCGATGACAAGGCGCTGCTGGCCCGTCTCACCGCCGAGCTGGATCAGGTGGAGCGTCTGATGCAGGGCATCCGTCTGCTGGGCCTCTGCCCGGACAACGTGCAGGCGCGCATTCTGAGCCGTGGCGAAAACCTCTCCATCGCCTTTATGCACGAGTTGCTGCGGGTGCGCGGTCTGGATCTGGAGCTGATCGTACCGGAAGAGCTACTGGTCACCGACGGCGGTTATCTGGAAGCTCACGTCGACATCGAAGCCTCCCGCCTGCGCTTTGCCGCCAAGGGGCTGCGTAGCGATTGCCTCTACCTGATGCCGGGCTTTACCGGCGGCAGCGACAAGGGCGAGACCGTGCTGCTGGGTCGCAACGGCTCCGACTACTCCGCCGCCGTGCTGGCAGCCTGTGTCGATGCCGAGTGCTGCGAGATCTGGACCGATGTCGAGGGCTGCTACAGCTGCGACCCGCGTCTGGTGCCGGATGCCTACCTGCTGAAAACCCTCTCCTACAAGGAGGCGATGGAACTCTCCTACTTCGGCGCCAAGGTGCTGCACCCGAAAACCATCGCGCCGGTGGCCCAGTTCCACATTCCCTGCCTTATCAAGAACAGCTTCAACCCGCAGGGGCCGGGCACCCTGATTGGCCCCGAGAGCGGCGATGATGACCTGAAAGTGAAGGCCATCTCGGATCTCTCCGGCATGTGCATGTTCAACGTCTCCGGCCCCGGCATGAAGGGGATGGTCGGCATGGCCGGTCGCATCTTCTCCGCCGTCTCCCGTGCCGGGGTCAGCATCGTGCTGATCACCCAGTCATCTTCCGAGTACAGTGTCAGCTTCTGTATCCACAGCTACGACAGCGACAAGACCCGCAAGGTGCTGGAGCGCGAGTTCGAGCTGGAGTTCAAGAACCAGCTGCTGGAGCCGTTGGATATCATCAGCGATCTGGCGATCATCTCCCTGATCGGTGACGGCATGCGCACCAGCAAAGGGATGGCGGCCCGCTTCTTCACCTCGCTGGCGCAAGCCTCCATCAATATCGTCGCCATTGCGCAGGGGTCGAGCGAGCGCTCCATCTCGGCGGTGGTGCGGGATCGCAAGGTGGCGGAAGCCATCAAGGCGTGCCACCAGAACTTCTTTGGCAGCCAGCAGTTTATCGATCTCTTTGTGGTCGGTGTCGGCGGCGTCGGTGCTGCGCTGGTGGATCAGATTGCCCGCCAGCAACCGGTACTGGCCGAGCAGGGCACTGGCCTTCGCGTGGTCGGCATCGCCAACAGCCGCCAGATGGCGGTTAACAAGGATGGCCTGAACCTCGCCAACTGGCGCGAACAGCTGGCGGAAGCCCGCGACAGTTTCTCGCTGGAAGGGGTGAAAAAGCTGGTGGAAGATAGCCACATCATCAACCCGGTGATCGTCGACTGCACCTCCTCCGAGGCGGTGGCTGTCCAGTATGCCGACTTCCTCGCCGCCGGTTTCCATGTGGTCACCCCGAACAAGAAGGCCAACACCGGCTCGCTCGATTACTACAAGGCGCTGCGCCGCACCGCCCGTCAGACTCGCCGCAAGTTCCTGTACGAGACCAACGTCGGCGCCGGTCTGCCGGTTATCGAGAACCTGCAGAACCTCATCAAGGCCGGTGACAAGCTGCGTGCCTTCGATGGCATCCTGTCCGGTTCCCTCTCCTTTATCTTCGGCAAACTGGACGAGGGGATGGCCTTCTCCGAGGCGACCAAAATCGCCCGCAGCAACGGCTTTACCGAGCCGGATCCCCGCGATGACCTCAACGGCATGGATGTGGCGCGCAAGCTGCTCATTCTGGCTCGTGAGGCTGGCATGGCGCTGGAGCTCTCCGATGTGGAGGTGGAGCAGGCGCTGCCGCCATCTTTTGTAAAAGAGGGTGATGCCAGCGAAGATGTGGAGTCTTTTATGGCCCGCCTGCCCGAAGCCGACGGCTGGTTCCGCGACCAGTTCGCCGCAGCCCAGCGTGAAGGCAAGGTGCTGCGCTATGTAGGCTCCATCGAGGGTGGCAAGTGCAAGGTTGCCATCAAGGCGGTCGGTGCCGACGAGCCGCTGTTCAAGGTCAAAGACGGGGAGAACGCGCTCGCCTTCTTCTCTACCTACTACCAGCCGATCCCGCTGGTGCTGCGTGGCTATGGCGCCGGTACCGAAGTGACTGCGGCGGGCGTCTTTGCCGACGTGCTGCGCACCCAGAACTGGAAGCAGGAGCTATAAGCATGAGTTCAGACATGTACCCCTCTTATATGACGGAAGGCGGCAGTGTCGTTGCCTACGCACCCGCTTCCAGCGCCAACCTGAGCGTGGGATTCGATGTACTGGGGGCGGCGCTCGCCCCCGTTGATGGTTCCCTGCTCGGCGATCGGGTGCAGGTAAAAGCCGCTGACGTGCCGTTCGCCCTCTCATCCGTGGGCCGCTACGCCCACAAGCTGCCGGACGATCCGAAAAAGAATATCCTGTTCGACTGCTGGGTCGCCTATGGCGAGGCGCTGGAGAAGCGGGGCCTTAAACTCAAGCCGCTCGAAATGGTGCTGGAGAAGAACCTGCCGGTGGGCTCGGGTCTGGGTTCCAGCGCCTGCAGCGTGGTGGCGGCGCTGGAGGGGCTCAACGCTTTTCACGGTGAGCCGCTCGACGAGCACGACATGCTGCTGCTGATGGGGGAGATGGAGGGGCGCATCTCCGGCTCCGTTCACTACGACAACGTGGCGCCCTGTTATCTCGGCGGCATGCAGCTGGTGCTGGAAGAGCACGGCGTTATCAGTCAGGGCATTCCGGTGTTCGATCAGTGGTACTGGGTGGTCTGCTATCCGGGCACAGTGGTCTCTACCGCTGCTGCCCGCGCCATTCTGCCGGCCCAATATCGCCGTCAGGATTGCCTCACCTATGGCCGCCGCCTGGCTGCCTTTGTCCACGCCAGCTACACAGGGCAGGAGGGATTGGCTGCCAGCGTATTGAAAGACGTGATTGCCGAACCCTACCGCGCGGCGCTGATCGAAGGCTTTACCGAGGTGCGGGTGCAGGCGGCCCAAAACGGGGCGCTGGCCACCGGTATCTCCGGCTCCGGCCCCACCGTGTTTGTGGTAATGAAGGATCTGGCGCAGGCCGAGCGCATGAAGGATTGGATGGAAGCACATTTCGTGCAGAACGAAGATGGATTTGCCCGGGTCTGCAAACTGGACATGGCCGGGGCACGGGTAACAGGAAGCGAGCTATGAATCTCTACAACATCAAGGACAACAGCGAACAGGTGAGCTTCGCGCAGGCGGTGCGTCAGGGCTTGGGTCGCGAACAGGGGCTCTTCTTCCCCGAACAACTCGAACCGCTCGCCGATGTGGATGCCCTGCTGGATCTGCCGCTGGCCGAACGCTCTGCCCGCATCCTGAGCCACCTGCTGGGGGACGAAGTGCCTGCCGCCAAGGTCAGCGAGCTTGTCAACGCCGCCTTCACCTTCCCGGCACCGCTGGTGAAACTCAAAGACGGAACCTATGCCCTTGAGCTGTTCCACGGCCCGACCCTGGCATTCAAGGATTTCGGCGGCCGCTTTATGGCCCAGTGCCTCGCAGCGTTCAGAACCAACGACAAGATCACTATCCTCACCGCCACCTCCGGCGACACCGGCGCCGCCGTGGCCCACGCCTTCTACGGGCTGGAGGGGATCGAGGTGGTGATCCTCTATCCCAAGGGCAAGATCAGCCCCTTGCAGGAGAAGCTCTTCTGCACCCTCGGCGGCAATATCCGCACCATCGCCATCGACGGCGACTTCGATGCCTGTCAGGCACTGGTAAAACAGGCCTTTGACGACGAGGCGCTGAAAAAAGCCATTGGGCTCAACTCCGCCAACTCCATCAATATCAGCCGTCTGCTGGCGCAGGTTTGCTACTACTTCGAAGCGGTAGCCCAGCTGCCGAAAGCCGATCGTACCAAGGCGGTGATCAGCGTGCCGTCCGGCAACTTCGGCAACCTCACTGCGGGGCTGATTGCCAAGGCGCTGGGGTTGCCGGTGAAGCGCTTTATCGCCGCCACCAACGCCAACGACACCGTGCCGCGCTACCTGAAAACCGGTCAGTGGGAGCCGCACCAGACAGTGACCACCCTGTCGAACGCCATGGATGTCAGCCGCCCCAACAACTGGCCGCGGGTGGAAGAGCTGTGCCGTCGCAAAGGCTGGGCGCTGGAGACCCTGGGGTCAGGCATGCGTGACGACGCCCAGACTCGCGATGCCCTTAAACGGCTGTACCAGCTGGATTACCTCTGCGAACCCCACGGCGCCATTGCCTGGGATCTGCTGGGGGAACAGCTGGCCGAGGATGAAGTGGGTGTGTTCCTCTGCACCGCCCATCCCGCCAAGTTCAAGGAGTCGGTGGACGATATCTTGCATCTCGATGTGCCGCTGCCCGGCCCGCTCGCCAAGCATGCCGAGCTGCCGCTTCTCTCTGTTAATTTGCCAGCGGAGTTTGCCCGGTTAAGGGCATTTTTGGTGGGTTAAGCCGCTAAGTTGAGATAATCGATAGAAATAAAAATCCCCCGGTAATGGGGGATTTTTATTTCTGCATTGGGAACGTTGACTCAAGCATGAGCGGCTGTTTGTTCGGGTGTTGGACGACTACCTAGTGTAATTTTCTCACTAGCCAAAGTTTTTGCAGGAAGGAGAATTATGCGTGAGTACTGATTGAATTGGCATGGGATTCGATCATGAATCATCCGAGCAATTGCTGGCTCAGAAAGGTTGGGGGCAGATTTCAATAGGGACTATTGAATGTTGTTTGCGTGATACAGTGGAAGTTGAACTGTCACCAGTTATTGCTATGTGCCATCCCCCCTATTTTTGAACTTTTATTATTCAACATTCGTTATGGAATAAATAGCCTACCGGGGGCGTTTTATATACGTTATAGACTATATAATATCAGAAGCCAATTATGGTAGATAGACAGAGGTTTCCTGTGTGTCTTCAAAAAGAAGTTGAAATTTATCGCGAAGGGATTATCTCTCTGGTACACATTGAAAGGACACCGGCTTGAGACCGGTGTCATGTGATAACTAGAACTGTACAAGCAAATAAAACACTATATTAGTGTCACGTTCATCCCATAAATTCTACCACTCTTTTCATTCGCTTCTTTTTTATATGACACACTTTTTCCAACAATATTTGAGAAATCTAAATGTGGATTGTCATTGGCATGAAAGAAAACGCGACCATCATGTGTAGATATAAAGCCGCAATTAAAACCGTTACGATCCCTGATTCTTTTCACTACTTCACCGTATGACAAGTCGGGGTCTTCAACTATATTTTGGATGTCATCACAATTACGTTGATTTTTTTCTTCAGAGCAAAACAAGATTAATATTTTAGTAAACTCTTCGATATCTTTTCTACCATCAGAACTCTTTTTAAGATCATTTATCCAGTGCTTTGTTGCCAGTTCAAAAACACCAATAGATTTATCTAACATTATTTCAAATTGTTCTGCCGATGATACGATGTCAAGAATTTTCTTGCAGTACATATCGACTTGCTTCTCTTTATGCAGGCTAGGTATTGCTCCGTTGCAAAGTTCCCTGAACACCATTAAGATATGTGGCTTATATGTATGAAGCTCTTTTTCTTTATATTTCTCCTGTCTAAATAACTTCTCAGCATTAGAGAAAAGAAGTGATGCCATATAATATGGGAGTTTCGAGTGATGCTTTAAAAATATTTTGCTTGAGTACTCCTCAATTAACTTTGCTTCATGTCTATGAGCCATGTGCGGTTTGTTTAGTAATATTGCTAGGCAATATTGAGTTAGTATCTTTATATTTATCTTTTCAGTTTGTTTTATTTTTGGATTATGACTAAACTGTTTCGAACGTCGCTCATAATATATTTTCCCATAATCCACACCAATAGCGATAAAGAACTCCTCTAATTCTTTATGGAAAATCTTCGTTGCTTCAAAAGCTTCATCATAAACAATGTTTTGTCTGTTTGTTCCACGAACAATTTGATTGGTGATCTCGAAATTACTTGTTGAAATAACTTTTATGTGAAGAGGTGACTTATTTATGTCTTTTCCATCTCGTTGAGCAAAGAAAAGTACATGACTGGTTTGGCAACCATTTACGATTTGTGGATTTTTTAGTGTAATTCTTCGATTGCTCTGGATATACTCATCACAAACGATCGTGATGCCATTGTTTAATAATGCAAATTTCTCAGGTTCCTCATCAATTGTTCTTAGTATCTCCTCATTAACACTATTATTTCCTTGATAATCTCGTACATTATCATCAAAGAGCGACTTTCTGATTACTCCTTCATCTGTAGAAAGTAATTTCATAAACTCTGATGCATAGCACAAAACGACGCATGAGTTGTTAACACCATCAACTTCGGTTAATGGCATTGTATCAATCACTTCAATCGTGGTATTGAAGGTGTTTTCATTATTGTCACATATTTTTTTAAAAGCATACGCATCAATGAAATGAATATTACATTCAGAATAGGCAGAGCCTGCACTAAGATCTGATTTGAACTGTTCTGAATGTGCGTTGAAGTGAGGGGTTTCTTGCCATTTCCCTAAGGTGACATAGTATGCTCTAACCGTTGGGTTTCTTTCCCAATGAATGATAACATCATCACTCATGACATAATTTTTTATATCAATAAAATTTTTAATGCTTTTGTTACACGGTTGACGTTGTGTTTCTGAAAGAAAATCTCTAATGCCAGAGGTGAATTTTATAAACTCCCCCGAATCGAAATTATTACTAAATTTTGATTGGATAAATATAAATTCTATGACGAGTTTTTGAAATTTATTAACTATATCTTTAGCTTCATCAATATTGCTAACCAGAAATCCATTCAACTTAATACCAATTCCATCTATGCCTAAGTCATTACCACCACCTACGCATACTTTATTAAGAAAATCAGAGTCGGCGCCAAAAGCATCAGGTTGATGGTTTGATAAAATTGAAAAGTTTACATATTTTTCGAATGACTCACTATCCTTAAGTGAAAACAGATTGTATTGTTCAATGAATCTATTAAGACGAACCTTTATCATTGGCTCAACATTCATAGAGTACCCTTTTTTAATGGATTATATATGTTATGTTTATTTTTAGCTTTAACTAAGAATAAAGATGATAGTCTACCAGCCAATAAATAATATCAGCGCTTGTCGACAATTTTTTCTATAAGATTATCTTGTATGTTGGTGCTGAAATTAAAATATGAACACCAATATCTGGAACACATACCTTTTTAATCAAGGCGTAATTCCACGGAAATCCACGCTACCGCCCGTGGATTACAGCTTCCAAAATGCTCCATTGATCAACGAGGGCTGAGGCCCATCGCAGCAATAGGCACCGGATGGCTATGATAAGCCAATCGAATCTGGTCGTGCCAGTCAAAAAATGACGCAACTATCAGTAATGTAAGAAATTTTGCGCTGGCTCAAGAAATCGCAGAGGCAGGGAAAGGATTCCCATGGCCCTTGATGCTATTGGGGTTGGCGGGCGTGGCAGGAAGGAATAGGGCTGGCTTGCCGCTGAGGAGGGGCTGGCGGGGGGCATCCCGCTCTGCCAATCGGCGCTATAGTGCGGGCGATGGTTGCCCTCTGCTCCGTGTCCCAAGCTGGCGAGGCGGGGGATCTGCGGCAACAATCAGCTGTTGCAATCACAGCCATTTGCAACACATCGTCATGCAAATATGACCATGCAAACACATCACCAGATAGAGAGGATATCTCCCATGAAGCGTACCATCCTGTTCGGCCTGCTCTGCGGCAGCGTGCTGCTGCTGGCCAATCCGGTCTTTGCCAACGACGCAGCCCAGTTGCAGTGCGAGGCGCAGGCCGCGGCCAAAAAGCTTAACGGCGCCGCCAAGACCAGCTTTGTCGGCAAGTGCGTGAAAGATGCCGCTGGCGCCGCGACCGGCGAGTGCGAGAAGGCGGCAGCCGACAAGAAGCTGGCCGGAGCGGCAAAGAACAGCTTTATCCAGAAGTGCGTGAAGACGGGCGCGGCGATGGATCCGGCGGCCAAGTGCGAGAAAGCGGCGGCCGACAAGAAGCTGGCTGGCGCGGCCAAGAACAGCTTTGTCCAGAAGTGCGTGAAGGATAGTGCCGCCAAGTAAGGCATTTTCTCATCCGGTGTGTTTGTGGGGGGGCCATCAGGCCCCCCGCGCTTTTTGGGGCGCAGGGGCGTTATCGCTAAGCGGGTGATGCGAGCTTGCAGCAAGGGCAGGGGTTGGATTGTGCGGGGCGGACAAACGGCTGCGAAGGCGGGCAAGCGGGGTGGCCCCGGAGAAGTTGCCGGAACTGGGATCTCGATCGGGGCAACAGGACTTTTGTCCTGCAAGGGGCGAGGGGGCGGGGGCTAGGATGCCCTCATCCACACGAGTCAAACTGGAGCACAACAATAATGACCGCTCATATCAATGCCAACCCGGGCGATTTCGCCGAGACCGTCATCATGCCGGGAGATCCGCTGCGGGCCCGCTATATCGCCGAGACCTTTCTGACCGATGCGCGCGAGGTGACCAATGTACGCAACATGCTGGGCTACACCGGCTACTACAACGGCCAGCGCATCTCGGTGATGGGCCACGGCATGGGGATCCCCTCCATGGTGCTTTATGCACACGAGCTGGTGAACGACTTCGGGGTCAAGCGCATCATCCGTATCGGCAGTCTGGGTGCGACCCAGCGCCACGTGCAGATGCGTGACGTGATTCTGGCGCAGGCGGCGGGCACCGACTCCCCGACCAACGCCAAGCGCAGCGCCGGTTACCAGATGGCCACGTCGGCCGACTTCGCTCTGCTGCACAAGGCCTTTACCAAGGCGCAGGAGAAGGCGATTCCGGTCAAGGTGGGCAATATCTTCACCGGCGACCTCTATTACGATCCGGACGAAAACCTCATTCCGGCGCTGGAGAAGTTCGGCGTGCTCGGCATCGACATGGAGGTGGCCGGTCTCTACGGGCTGGCCCATCAGCAGGGGATCGAGGCGCTCGCCATCCTGACCGTCTCCGACCACTGTCTGACCGGTGAAGAGACTACTGCCGAGGAGCGGCAACTCTCCTTCAACCAGATGATCGAGCTGGCGCTGCACACCGCGCTGTAAGCGCCGCAGCCCGCCCAACCCTGCACGCACCCTGACCTTATGAGAGATCCAATATGAACAATAAGCTCTCCCTCACTGCCATCAGCTTCCTAGCCAACTTCGTGATGGCCGGTTTTGCGACCCAGTTCGGCATGCTGATTGACCCCATCGCCGCCAAGTTCGGCGCCGACGTCAATCAGGTGGCCTCCATCTTCTCCCTGCTCAACGGCGGGGCGCTGGCGGGCACCATTGCCGCCTTCTTCCTCATCGAGAAGGTGGGCCTCAAGCGGATGACGCTGCTCTGCTATGGCCTGATCGCGCTGGCGGCGGCTTCGCTCCATCTGACCGGCTCGCTCTATGTGGTGATGACGGCCATGACGGTGATCGGCCTGTGCGGCGGGGTGGGGCTCTGCATTGCGGGGACGCTGGTGGTGAGCGTCTGGCAGGCGCGGATGCAGAGCACCATGCTGGTGGTGCAGGATGCCACCTTCAACGTGGCCGGGGTGGTCTTCCCGCTTATCACTACCTACACCCTGACTCACGCCATGGCGTGGAGCTGGAGCTATCTGGCGGTGGGTGTGGTGGCGCTGGCGACCATGCTGGTGGCGGTGCTGACCAACTTCCGCAGCTGCGAGGCGGGCGGCGAGAGCGCTGGTAACGAGCTCTCGGAGTGGAACCTCGGCATCATCAGCGGCGGGCTTGGGCTCTTTCTGGGCATGCTGGCGCTCTACACCTTCCTCACCTGGGCGCCCATGTTCGTGAAGAACAAGTTCGGCATCCCCTTCGAGGAGGCGGGCAATATCATCACCCAGTACTGGACGGCGGCCCTGCTCGGCGCGCTGGTCTCGACCGCTATCGTGACCCGCGTTGCGATCCGCACCTTCCTCTTGGTGATCATCACGCTGGCGATGGGGATGACGGCGCTTATCGTCACCACTGACAACCTGAGCCAGCTGCCTTACCTCACTTACGGTTACGGCTTTGTTTGCGCGGCGCTCTACAACGCCTTTATCGCCTACGGGGTGTCGTTTGTGCGTCAGGCGTCGAGCAAGAACGTCTCCTATATCCTCATCAGCGGCAGCGCGGGGGCCATGTTCAGCCCGGCCATCAGCGCCATATTCGAGCAGGTGATCGGCTTGCAGGCGGTGATGTACGCCATCCCGCTTATCTATGGCGTGATCCTCGCCATGTTGGTAGCATCGCTGCGCATGGCCCGGCCCCAGCCTTGTCTGGCCTGAGCGGGAGAGTAAACAGCAAGAGGGGCGGTATCGACCGCCCCTCTTTTTTGTTGCTGTTCAGCCGGCGACTGATACCCGCGATTTATGGCTGCTCCAGAAAGGCCTTGAGCCCCGCCAGATCGCGGATCTGCAACCCCTCCTCGCCGCGCTCCACCAGTCCCTTGTCCATCAGATCTTTCACCGCCCGCCGGTAGACCCTGTCCGTGGTGCCGAAGCGTTCCGCCTCCTGATACCCCTTGCGAAAGCCGCTCACCGGGTTGTCGTGGCAGTGGCTGTGATAGAGGTCGAGGGCGATGTTGTAGCTGATGGGGTAGAGCATACGGCAGGTGAAGATATCCACCGTGTCCTGATAGTCGATGGCAATGGCGGTGGCAAAGAAAAGCGCCACCTTGGGGTGGGCGACCAGCGCCTGCTCCAGCTGCTCGCCATCGATGCGGGCCACTTCCAGCGGCTCCTCGGCGATGATGTCGAGCTGGCAGCGGTAGCCGGTGAAGAACTCCATCTCGCCAAAGAGCTGGTTGTCGCACTCAAGGGTGCCGAGCTGAAAGCGGCGGCCATTCATGGCGGTGTGGCCCATGGCGATGCGGCCACTGGGCACCAGCACCAGATCCCGCAATAGCTCCCCCTGACGCATCAGGGGTTCCCCCTCGGGGATCAGGCGCCGCTCCGTGATGCAGGAGATGACCACCTGTTCAATGAGATCATGGCTGGCCTGCCAGTGGGGCTGAAAGCGCCCCTTGAGAAGGGGTTTGAGTTGCATGGCGGACTCTTTGACTGACGTGTACAGGCGGCTATTACACATGTTCGCCCCCCGATAAGCCAGCCCCGCTGTGGTGGCGGCCCGGTTGGCACCAATCCTCCATGTGGGCTTTGCACTACAACCGGCTATGGGGCGGCTGGCAATTGGCCATCACGGAAGCGGAGTGATAAATTAACGCCCTGATTTGCAAGGTTTATCAAGGTAACACCATGTTCAAACGCTCGGCTGCGCTGGTGGCGCTGCTGATAATTGGAGGCGTTCACGCGGCTCCGGCCGTGTTCTCGCCCGCTGCCAAGGTGGTGTGCGACAAGAAGGGCGGTTATTGCGCCGACCCGCAGGGGATCTCCATCGGCCTGACCCGCGCCCATCTCGGGGAGCAGGCGGCCAGCCGTTTGCAGAAGAACCTGCAGGGGGCCGACCCTGGCAGCTACACCCTGAGCAACGGGGTACATTGCGAGAGCTGTGAGAAGCAGTGCTACAAGGATCGCTACTTCCCGCGCACCAAAGAGAGCCACTTTACCGCCATCCTCTTCAAGCAGGGCAAGTAAGCGGGCCGCTGGAGGCAAAGTTGGCGAGACAACAGGAGTTGAACGAGATGATGGAAGGGACGCAATGGCGTTGGCTCAATGAACCGGCCGAGTGGCACAAGACCAGCGACGGCTTGCAGGTGGTGACAGACCAGCAGACCGATTTTTGGCGCAGCACCTGGTATGGCTTCGAGCGCCATAGCGGGCATGTTTATGGCTGCGAGGTGGCGGGAGAGTTTACCTTTCAGGTCTGCGTCGAGGGGGAGTTCACCACCCTCTACGATCAGGCGGGGCTGATGCTGCTGCAAGACGAGGCGCATTGGCTGAAAGCGGGGATCGAGTACAACGATGCCCAGCCAATGATCGGCAGCGTGCTGACCAATCCGCGCTCTGACTGGGCCACCGGTATTTTCAGCGGTAATCCGCGCCGCTTCTGGCTGCGGCTGACCCGGCTGGCAGATTGCCTGCGTTTGCAATACTCCACCGATGGCAAGGTGTGGCCGCTGCTGCGCCTCGCCCCGTTCCCGCCAAGCGAACGCGGCTTTATCGGGGTGATGTGCTGCACGCCGGAGCGGCAGGGGCTGGCGGTGCACTTCTCTGACTTGCGCCTCACACCGCCCCTTGGCAAGGCGCTCCATGATTTGAGCTAGGTCAGCGGTTTTGCCTGCGATATTGAGCCAATAAAAAAGCGCCCGCAGGCGCTTTTTTCATTTGGCTGTTAGAGCCTCAATTAGCTGATCAGGCTGGCCCACAGGTCATATTCGTCGGATTCGTCGATCCGCACCTTGACCATGTCCCCCGGCTTGAGGCCGGTTTCGCCGTTGAGGTAGACCAGACCGTCGATCTCCGGTGCATCGGCGAAGGAGCGGCCAGTGGCACCCTCTTCGTCCACTTCGTCGATAATAACGGTCATCTCCTGACCCACTTTGCGGGCCAGCTTGCGGATGGAGACCTGCTGTTGCAGCTCCATAAAGCGCTGGAATCGCTCTTCCTGAATCTCTTCCGGTACCGGATCCGGCAGCTCGTTGGCCAGCGCCCCTTCGACCGGGCTGTATTTGAAGCAGCCGACGCGATCCAGCTCCGCCTTGTCGATAAAGTCCAGCAGCATCTGGAAATCTTCCTCGGTCTCGCCCGGGAAGCCGACGATAAAGGTGGAGCGCAGGGTGATCTGCGGGCAGATCTCGCGCCACTTCTGGATCCGCTCCAGGGTGCGCTCGACGGTACCCGGGCGCTTCATCAGTTTGAGAATGCGCGGGCTGGCGTGCTGCAGCGGAATATCGAGGTAGGGCAGTACCTTGCCATCGCGCATCAGCGGGATGACGTCATCCACGTGCGGGTAGGGGTAGACGTAGTGCAGTCGCACCCAGATGTCGAGCTTGGCCAGCTCTTCGCACAGGGCAACCATGCTGGTCTTGACCGGCATGCCGTCGTAGAAACCGGTGCGGTGCTTCACATCGACGCCGTAGGCGGAGGTGTCCTGGGAGATCACCAGCAGCTCCTTCACGCCCGCCTCTTTCAGGCGTTTGGCTTCTGCCAGCACGTCGCCGATGGGGCGGCTCACCAGATCCCCGCGCATGGAGGGGATGATGCAGAAGGTGCAGCGGTGGTTGCAGCCCTCGGAAATCTTCAGATAGGCGTAGTGGCGCGGGGTCAGCTTGACGCCGTGGGCCGGAACCAGACTGGTGAAGGGGTTGTGCTGCGGCTTCTCCACATATTTGTGGACGTGACCCAGCACCTCTTCATAGGCGTGGGGGCCGGTGATCTCGAGCACCTTGGGGTGGATCTCGCGGATCTGATTCTCTTTGGCGCCGAGGCAACCGGTGACGATCACCTTGCCGTTCTCGGCCAGCGCTTCGCCGATCGCTTCCAGCGACTCTTGCACCGCGCTGTCGATAAAGCCGCAGGTGTTGACGACGACCAGCTCGGCATCGTCATAGCTGGGCACCACATCGTACCCTTCGGTACGCAGCTGGGTCAGGATGCGCTCGGAATCGACCAGGTTTTTGGGGCAACCCAAGGAGACGAATCCTACTTTGGGGGCCTGTTTTGTGTTGGACATCGCTCAATCACTCTTAGGTGGCTCTTCTTTAAGGGCGCGGATTTTACCGGAATGGTTAACCAAAAACTATACAGCCAGCATGGCAGAACCGAACAATATCTCCGACCAGGCAAGATTGGGCCGCACCAGCAGTCGATGATGGCGCGCCCTTGGTAGGGCTATTGCCTCTGCCATGCAGGCTTGTTGTGGGGAAGCTGCTTTGTTGATTTTTCTGTCAATTTTGACGCTGTGGCGGGGAGAGCGTCAAAGGGAGTCACTATACTTCCATCACGGGGTCCCGTTGGAGAAGGCGATGGAAAGTTCATTTGGCGAAAAAATGCAGAGCGTACATGCCACGCTCAGGCAGCGTTTTGACAAGCTGAGTCGGGTGGCCATCGCGATTTACGATCCCCATACCGATCAGCTCAAGACATTTGCCCACAGCACAGAGGGGCCCTCGCCACTGGTGCAGTATGAGGTGAAGCTGAGCGATGTTCCCTCCCTGAGTTATCTGGCGGAGCACAAGCAGCCCCGGGTGCTCGGCAATCTGGATACCCTGCGTGGCTCGGCGTCGGAGCACAGCCGCAAGGTGCTGGAGGCAGGTTATGCCTCCAGCTATACCGAGCCGCTGCTGTTCAACAGCAAGCTGTTTGGTTTTCTGTTTTGCGATGCCATGGAGCCGGGATATTTCGAGGAGCCGATCCGCAGCGAGCTGTCGGCCTATGCCCAGGCGCTCTCGGCCATCATTGCGGTTGAGTTTTTCTCCATCCAGACCCTTGGCGGCGCGTTGACCACGGCGCGGGAGTTCAGCCGCTATCGGGATGAGGAGACCGCCAACCATCTGCACCGGATGTCGGCCTACTCCCGGCTGATCGCCAAGACGATGGCCCCGACTTGCGGGCTGAGCGATGAGGAGGTGGAGTTTATCTACCTCTTCTCCGAGCTGCACGACATCGGCAAGATCGCGGTGCCGGATGCCATTTTGCTCAAGCCGGGCAAGCTGACGCCGGAAGAGTTCGAGATCATGAAGATCCACCCCGGCAAGGGGCGGGAGATGATCAGCCTGATGATCAACGAGTTTGGTCTCGATGGCATTCATCACACCGATATGCTGACCAACATCATCGCCAGCCATCACGAGCGCTTCGACGGCACCGGCTATCCGCTGGGGCTGGCGGGGGAGGCGATCCCTTTGGCGGCGCGCATCGTGACGGTGGCCGATGTGTTTGATGCCCTGACCAGCGAGCGCCCCTACAAGAAGGCCTGGCCGTTTGAGACGGCGTTTGCCTATCTGGAGGAGCATGCCGGCAGCCAGTTTGATCCTGTCTGTGTCGCCGCGGCCCTGCACAACAAGGCCGAGTTTTATGCCATCTATCAGCAGTATCAGGATCCAGCCTGCTCTGCGAACGTGGCGGCCAGCGGCGCCGAGCCGGGTTGAGCGCGTGTGATGAGCGTAAGGGGGGAAAGAGGCGGTTCAAGCATGGCGAGGAGTAAATAGAGAGGGGGCACCAGCAGGTGCCCCCTCTCTTTTATGCGTCTCTCGATTCCACGCGCCCTTATTTTGCCGACCTTCTATCTGCGGCTATGGCGTTTGCGGTCAGGTTACTTTTTGGGCGTCGGCTCGCTGATCTGGTAGAGGTGATCCGCGCAGGCGCTGGAGCAGCCACAGGGACGCACCTCTTTATCTTCCCGCTTCTGGGCAAGCTGGTATTGGCGCCACCAGATGATGGTGCCCATGGCCAGGATCAACACGAACGAGGCGAGCAGGCTCAACAACCAGATGGACATGATCTCTTCTCCTTGATGGTGATGACATGCACGGTGATGGCATCAGTGATGATGGCAGCAACCGCCCTGCTGGTTGGCTCCTTCACTGCCGTGGCAACAAGTATGGCCTTGTCGTGAGCTCTCTGCCTGATGGCCACCACTGGCGCAACAGTGACCTGAGCTGCTGTTGCAACCACCATGACAATGGCTATGACTCTGGCCTGCGCCGACGGGCTGGATGGCACGGATCGCAGATTTGCTCTGATGACGGCGAGACGGACGGCCCTGACTTGCCTCGGTAAGAGGTTGCAGATTGGCGGGGGCCAGCAGCGCGGGCAGCGGTAAGCGGGCAGAGCGGCACTGCAGCACCCGGATATTGATCGCCAGCAGGCGACTCAGCATCCGCTCGCCGATATTGCGCACCACCACCTGACCCACCTGATGATGGGCGAGGGCGTCGAGCAGCGCTTGTTTGCCGTGGCAGCCTTCGGCTGCGGCCGGATTGGTCAGAGTGGCGATAACGTTCCCTTCGGGGTTAAGAATTTGCAGCTGCTCGGCACGGGTAAAGTGGCCAGCCAGCAACCCCTGACTCAGCATCAGGGCGCTGTTGCTGGGGTTGGTGGTCATGGTTGTGACAGCATTCATGTCGGCTCTTCTCCACTGGTTGGGTGGTCGGGCTCGGCGGGTTGCATCATCAATGCCTTGCCCAGACTCAGACACTCCACCACCTTGTAGCGCCCTTTTTTCAGGATATTGGCCAGGGTCTGGCGGGAGACCCCCATCACCAGGGCGGCCTCTTGCTGCTGCATTCCTTGAAGGTCGACGAGGCGCAGTGCCTCGAACTCGTCAGGGGCCAGCGTGACCTGTTCCAGCTGATGCATGGGACGGCCGTTGGGTTTGAAGCAGCTGTTGGCGGGGCGGCCACAGATCTGGCGGGCAATCTTGGGTCTTGGCATGGTGGCTCCTAATTGGCATAAGCCATTTATACGCTCATATGTGGCATATGCCAATAATTTTGTCTGATGCAGAGGGTAGAGCCAGTGCTGTTCACGGTAGAGAGGGGTAAAGAGGGGGAGGAGGAATACTAACAAAAGCAGTGAAGGGGACAGAAACGACGCAGGCCCGAACATGGTTCGGGCCTGCGGTTTTGCAGAGGATGGTCGGGCTATCCCGGCGAGCTTACGCCTGTTCGGCCTCGGCCACTGGAGCTGCGCTCTCGCTACCGTTGGCGAAGCGATCCGCCCACAGGGCAATCACGCCGTCACCGGTGACGTTGCAGGCGGTGCCGAAGCTGTCCTGCGCCAGATAGAGGGCGATCATCAGGGCGATGGAGGCTTCACCAAAGCCGAGCATGGAGGTGAGCAGACCCAGCGCCGACATCACGCCACCACCCGGCGCGCCTGGAGCTGCAATCATGATCACCCCCAGCATCATGATGAAGGGGAGCATGGTCTCGATGCCCGGAATGGCCAGATGCTCGGAGAGGAACATCACCGCGGTGGCACAGGTGACCAGGGTAATGGTGGAGCCACAGAGGTGAATGGTGGCACACAGGGGCACGGTGAAGTTGGCGATACCGTCGCTCACGCCGTTGTTCTTGCTCGATTGCAGAGCGACCGGAATGGTGGCGGCGCTCGACATGGTCCCCAGCGCGGTAAAGTAGGCCGGCAGCATGTTCTTGATGAGCTGGGCCGGTGAGCGGCCAAGGGCCAGACCGGTACCCACGAACAGTACGGAGAGCCAGATCCAGTGCATCAGGATCGCCATCACCAGCACCACGCCGAAGGTCTTCAGGGTAGCGAATACGGTGCCTTCTACCGTCATCTCGACAAAGACGCCCGCGATATAGAACGGCAGCAGCGGGATGATCACCTTGGCCAGAAGGCGGTCGATGATGTCACGACCCTGATCGGCGACCCGGCGCAGATCGGTGGCCTGGGTGGCGCTGATGCCAATGCCGAACACGAAGGCGGCGGCCAGAGCCGACATCACGCCAAACAGCGGAGGGATCTCCAGATTGACGTAGGAGGCGAGCTTGATAGCCGTGGCCGTGGTGGGCTCGGCGGCGGTGGTGAACTGCGGGATCAGGTGGCTCGCCACGGTAAAGGCGAACAGCCCCGCCAGAATGGTGGAGCAGTAAGAGAGGGCCACGGTTTTGCCCAGCAGCTTGCCGGAGTTTTTCGGCAGGCTGGCGATGCCGCTCATGATAAAGAACAGAATGATGAGCGGAATGGTGAAGGTGATCAGCTGACCTATCACTGTCTTGGCCGTAAACAGCACGCGCGCCACCCACTCAGGGGCGTAGAGACCGAGCAAGAGACCGGCAAGGATGCCAGCAATGAGTTTCAGGACAAGTTTCATAAGGAAATCCGGAGTTGGTTGTATTGTCTGTTTTGTTATTAAAATTTGATATTAATCACACTTTTTAACACGTAAGCCGTGTTATGTCTGCCTTTTCTGCGTTAACACCGAGTTAAATATTGTCGAAAGCCAAGATCGCCGACTAGCTGTCGGCTTGGCGTTGAACGGGAAAATCCGTGATGAATTAGCCCGTTAGGTGGCCTGATGATCGCTACGCAGCAACATGACGTACTGGGTGGCGTGTTGACTTGAGGAATCTGACGTACTGGCTGATACGGCTTCCATCGGCGCCAGTTGCAGTGCTATCCCGGATGTGGTGACCAGTTGCTGTAGCTGATGGTGACTTATCTTGCCGCTTGGTTGCAGGGGGAAGCAGATCGGAGCGCCCGCTTTGAGCAGGGTCGCCAGCTGTTGCAACTGGGGGACAAGGGGGGCCGCGTCGCTATCAAGCGGGCGGCTCAGCCAGATGCCATCGTAAGGGAGCACCGAGTGCATCTTCGCCAGTGGGCAGACCCGCACTGCTTGTCCGGATTGCTGTGAGGCGACTTTGGCGTCAGCCAGCACAGCTTCACAGGCGGTGACCACATACCCTTCTGCACGCAGCCAGCACAGATCCTCCCCCATACCGCATTGACCATTGAGCAGGTGAGCGCCGGGTTTAAGGCGCGCCACAAAGGCCGCTCGAACGTGGGCGTGCTGGTCGTTCAAGGGCCGGGAAGCGGGGATGGCGTCAGAGTGTGGCACAGGGGTTACCTCAAGCAGGGGGCGCACAGGGTAACAAATCGGTGCCTGACTGCCAAAGCGCGCGGTCAGGCCCCGATTTGGATGGGGGGGAGTTGCCGGAGCCGGCTAGCGGCCACAGGCAGGCCCGTGGGGCTGGGCCAGCATGGTGAACATGCTCTCTATCATAAAGGCGGATTCGCCCTGCAGGTCTATCCGCCCCGGAAAGTGGAGCCAGTTGATGATGTAGCCATCCAGGGTGCAGTGGAGCAGGGTGGCGGCGCGCTGCAGGTTGAGGTTGGCTGGCAATTGGCCCCGCCGTACCGCATTGGCCAGGGTGGTCTCAAGGTCCCGAAAGAAGTTGGCGGACTGGCTGCGGATATGCTCGCGCAGTGAGATGGCTTCCCCCTCCAGCGATTCGAGATTGAACAGTATGGTAAACATCTGCCGCTGGGCCGGATTGTGAATGAAGCTGTGGAGCACCCCTTCGAAGAAGAGGCGCAGTTGCCCCAGCGGATCCGGCTCATCTGGATTGAGGCAGGCATCGAGCTGGTGGGCAAGGGGGCTGCAGAGCTCTTTCCAGAGCGAAATGAAGAGTTCATCCTTGTTCTTGAAGTGCCAATAGATGGCCCCGCGGGTCAGGTCTGCCGCCCTGGCGATGTCGGTCAGGCTGGTCTTGGCCAGGCCCTGAGAGCAGAACAGATCCAGCGCCGTGCTCATGATGTGGCAGCGGGTTTGCTGCGCCTCTTCTTTGGTTCGTCTGGCCATCGAAATTTGTGCCTCATGCAAGCAAAAAGTCACTTACATACATTTATGAATGTATGTATATTGCCTCATCTTGCGAATATTTACCAACAGGGCCCATGTGGCCCTGATTGTTCATTGACTGGCAAAGGCTCAGGTGTTTCATGCATAAACATATTCTTGCTCGTTCAGTTGGTCTTGCCTTGCTGGCAACAGGCTTGCTGGCAGGTTGTGGTGACAAGGGCGGTGCGCCCCAGGGACAGGGCGGCATGCCCCCCGCGGCGGTCAACGTGGTGACCCTGCAGAGCAGCCCGCTGATGTTGACCACTGAATTGACCGGCCGCAGCGCCCCGCTGCGAGTGGCCGAAGTGCGTCCGCAGGTGAGCGGCATCATCCTCAAGCGCCTCTTTACCGAGGGGAGCGATGTGAAGGCGGGCGATCTGCTCTATCAGATCGACCCAGCTGTCTATCAGGCGGCGGTTGCCAGCGCCAAAGCCAATGTGGCCAAGGCCGAGGCCAACGAGCAGAGTGCCCGCCTCAAGGCGCAGCGCTATCAGGAGCTGCTCAAGGTCAAATCCATCAGCCGTCAGGACTATGACGACGCCGACGCCAGCTGGAAGCAGGCCAAGGCGGAGATCATGGCGAGCAAGGCGGCCCTGCGCACTGCCGAGATCAATCTCGGTTACACCCGCATCACCGCCCCCATCAGCGGCCGCATCGGTAAATCCGCGGTGACCGAGGGGGCGCTGGTGACCGCCCAGCAGGCAGACAGCCTGACCGCCATCCAGCAGCTCGATCCCATGTATGTGGATGTGCGTCAGTCCACCGCCGATCTGCTGCGCCTCAAGCGACTGGTCGCCGAGGGCAAGCTGACCCAGGACGAGCAGAAGGGGGCCAAGGTGACCTTCCAGCTGGAAGATGGCTCCACTTATGGCGAAGAGGGCTCGTTGCAGTTCTCCGATGTGACCGTGGACGAGACCTCCGGCATGGTGACCCTGCGGGTGATTGTGCCCAACCCTCATCAGTTGCTGCTGCCCGGCATGTTCATGCGCGCCACCCTGCAAGAGGGTGAGCGGGCGCAAGGGCTGCTGGTGCCGCAAACTGCCGTGACTCGCACCCCCAATGGTGGCGCGACCGTGATGGTGGTGACGGCTGACAACAAGGTGGAGCTGCGCAACGTGCAGCTGAGCCGGGTCGTCGGCAGCAACTGGGTGGTGGAGTCCGGCCTCACCTCCGGCGAGCGGGTGATCGTGGCTGGCTTGCAGAAAGTACGACCGGGCGCCGTGGTCAATCCCGCCGAGCAGGGTGCTGATGCACCGTCTGCTCAAGCCGCGTCCAACACCCCGGCCAACAAGTAGGATGGAGTAGTCGCTTCATGGCTCGATTTTTTATAGACAGACCCATTTTTGCCTGGGTGATCGCGCTGGTGATCATGCTGGCGGGCAGCCTGGCCATCATCAAATTGCCGGTCGCCCAGTATCCGAGCATTGCGCCGCCCGCTGTCGGGATTTCCGCCAGCTATCCGGGCGCATCCGCCAAAACGGTGGAAGACTCGGTAACCCAGATCATCGAACAGAACATGACCGGGCTGGATCACCTGCTCTACATGTCCTCCCAGTCTGACTCCGCGGGGCGGGTGTCGGTGACCCTCACCTTCCAGCCGGGGACCGATCCCGATATCGCCCAGGTGCAGGTGCAGAACAAGCTGCAGCAAGCGATGTCGCTGCTGCCGCAAGAGGTGCAACAGCAGGGGATCCGGGTACAGAAGACCTCCAGCAGCTTCCTGATGGTCGCGGCCTTCATCTCCAGTGATGGCAGCATGAACAACGACGATCTGGCGGATTATGTGGTCTCCAACATCAAGGAGCCCCTGAGCCGTCTGGACGGGGTAGGGGATATCACCTTGTTCGGCAGCCAGTACTCCATGCGGGTGTGGCTCGATCCCAACAAGCTCAACCGGGTGCAGATGACCCCGGGTGATGTGCAGGCAGCCATCAAGGCGCAGAACGCCCAGGTGGCGTTTGGCAAGCTGGGTGGCACCCCGTCGGTGGAAGATCAGCAGTTCACCGCCACCATCATGGGGCAGACCCGTCTCTCTACCGTGGAGCAGTTCAACGATATCCTGCTGCGGGTGAATCAGGATGGCTCCAAGGTACGCCTGAAAGATGTGGCCCGGGTCGAGCTGGCGGGCGAAAGCTATGACGCCGATGCGCTCTACAACGGCCAGTCTACCGCCGCGGTTGCCATCAAACTGGCGACCGGCGCCAATGCGCTGGATACCGCCGAGAAGGTGCGTGCCAAGCTCAATGAGCTGTCGGATTACTTCCCGGCCAATATGGAGATCGTCTACCCCTACGACACCACGCCGTTTGTGAAGATCTCCATCGAGGAGGTGGTGCAGACCCTTATCGAGGCGATCTTCCTGGTGTTCTGCGTCATGTATCTGTTCCTGCAGAACTTCCGCGCCACCCTGATCCCGACCATTGCGGTGCCGGTGGTGCTGCTCGGTACCTTCGGGGTGATGGCGGCGTTTGGCTTCTCCATCAACACCCTCACCATGTTTGGTATGGTGCTGGCCATCGGCCTGTTGGTAGATGACGCCATCGTGGTGGTGGAGAACGTGGAGCGCCTGATGAGCGAGGAGGATCTCTCCCCGCTGGAAGCGACCCGCAAGTCGATGACCCAGATCACCGGCGCGCTGGTGGGGATCGCCCTGGTGCTCTCCGCCGTGTTCGTGCCGATGGCCTTCTTCGGCGGCTCGACCGGTGCCATCTATCGCCAGTTCTCGCTGACCATCGTCTCGGCCATGGTGTTGTCGGTGCTGGTGGCGTTGATCCTGACGCCGGCGCTCTGTGCCACCCTGCTCAAGCCGATGAAACATGGCGAGTTCGGTGCCAAGCGTGGTTTCTTTGGCTGGTTCAACCGCGCCTTTGATGCCGGTACCAACCGCTATCAGCGCGGCGTGCGCAAGGTGATCAAGCAGGGCGTGCGTTACAGCCTGATCTACGGCGCCATGCTGGCGGTACTGGCGGTGCTGTTTATGCGGATGCCCACCTCCTTCCTGCCGGAAGAGGATCAGGGGGTCATCATGTCCATGGTGCAACTGCCGGTGGGGGCGACCAAGCAGCGCACCGAGGTAGTGCTGGCGGACATGCGCGACTACTTCCTGAAAAACGAGAAGGATAACGTTGACTCCGTACTGACCGTATCCGGCTTCAGCTTCGCCGGTAGTGGCCAGAATGCGGGCATGGCCTTTATCAAGCTCAAGGACTGGAGCGAGCGCAAGAGCCCGGATCGCAGCGCCAATGCCATCATCGGCCGCGCCATGGGCTATCTGTTCAGTATCAAGGAGGCGCAAGTGTTCGCCTTCAACCTGCCTCCGATCCCGGAGCTGGGTACGGCGACCGGCTTTGACTTCTTCCTGCAGGATCGCGGCGGCATCGGTCACGACAAGCTGATGGCGGCGCGCAACCAACTGCTCGGCATGGCGGCGCAGGATCCCAATCTGGTGCGGGTGCGCCCGAACGGGATGGAAGATACGCCGCAGCTCGATATCAAGATCGACTACGAGAAGGCGCTGGCGCAGGGGCTCTCCATCGCGGACATCAACAACACCCTGGCCGCAGCCTGGGGTTCGTCCTACGTCAATGATTTCGTCGACCGGGGCCGGATCAAGAAGGTCTACCTGCAGGCGGATGCTCCCTTCCGGATGAACCCGGAAGATCTCAAGCT
The DNA here is from genome assembly GCF_040908445.1 of Aeromonas sp. R10-2. Taxonomy (NCBI): domain Bacteria; kingdom Pseudomonadati; phylum Pseudomonadota; class Gammaproteobacteria; order Aeromonadales; family Aeromonadaceae; genus Aeromonas; species Aeromonas sp. R10-2. Next base: position 43,285 of record NZ_JBFODS010000011.1, read on the forward strand.
CTGGTATGTGCGCAACGCCGCTGGCCAGATGGTGCCCTTCTCCGCCTTTGCCAGCAGCGAGTGGAGCTTCGGCTCGCCACGTCTGGAGCGTTACAACGGCGTACCGGCGATGGAGATCGTCGGGGAAGCGGCGCCCGGCAAGAGTACCGGTGATGCCATGGCCGCCATCGAACAGATGGTGAAACAGCTGCCGGAAGGGGTGGGCATCGAGTGGACCGGGCTCTCCTTCCAGGAGCGTCAGGCTGGTTCACAGGCACCCGCGCTCTACGCCATCTCTTTGCTGGTGGTGTTCCTCTGTCTGGCGGCCCTCTACGAGAGCTGGAGCATTCCGTTCTCGGTGATGCTGGTGGTGCCGCTCGGGGTACTGGGGGCTATTCTGGCTGCTACCCTGCGCGGTCTGGAGAACGACGTCTACTTCCAGGTAGGCCTGCTCACGACCATAGGCCTGTCGGCGAAGAACGCGATTTTGATCGTGGAATTTGCCAAAGAGCTCTATGACAAGGGGATGGGGTTGGGTGAAGCCGTGGTGGAGGCGGCGCGTCTGCGGCTGCGCCCGATCCTGATGACCTCGCTCGCCTTTATCCTCGGGGTGCTGCCGCTGGTGGTCAGCTCCGGCGCTGGCGCCAGCAGCCGCAACGCCATTGGTACCGGCGTGATGGGGGGGATGATCAGTGCCACCGTGCTGGCCATCTTCTTTGTACCGCTCTTCTTCGTGTTGGTGATGCGCTACTTCACCAAACAGAGCAGCAAAGAAGAGCGCCTGACCCATACCGATGAGTCAAAACATGACTGATGGCAGGCAGGCGAGGTAGATCTGAGCTGCAAGCAATAAACAGCCAGCTTAGTTGGTTCTAGCTGACCACTAAACAGGGCAACCCTATGGGTTGCCCTGTTTTTCTGAGCTTGCCGAGAGGTTCGTTTTAGCGATTGTTGAAATAAGTAGCAGAACGTACGAGCAGGCTGTGATCAGCCTCGTATTCAGCTTCAAATTGACCCCCAATGAGGTAGTTTTTGCTGTTCATATGGGGGGAATACGAGATAGAATACGGCATCAAATCGGGTCTGTCTGGTGTGCAATCTCACGAGAGATCTGTGAAATGCATACCGCCAAAAATACAATTAAATGCTGGAGGACATGATGACCAACAGCTTGAGCAATGTGGTTAAAATCAGCGAACTGGGGGCTGCAACTCAGTGCGGTAGCCATGTCCTTTGTCGATTTAAGCTCAAGTAATGAGCGCCTGCCCATCCGGTGATATGTATTAGATTGCAAATATCCATGCACTTCTTTGAGTTCCTGCGCCGTATTTCCCCCGAGCAACAATCTTGATCTCAAATGAACCCCACTTTGTTATAAGAGCATCCTTTCTATGAAAATTTTAGTGACCGGTGGCGCAGGCTTTATCGGCTCTGCCGTGGTGCGCCATATCATCCGTGATACTCAGGATACCGTTATCAATCTTGATAAACTCACCTATGCCGGCAATCTGGAATCCTTGGCCGATGTATCGACAAGTGATCGTTATGCGTTTGAGCAGGTGGATATCTGCAACCGCGCCGAGCTGGATCGGGTGTTTGCCCTGCACCAGCCGGATGCCGTGATGCATCTGGCCGCCGAGAGCCATGTTGATCGCTCCATCACAGGGCCGGCTGACTTTATCGAGACCAATATCGTCGGCACCTATATGTTGCTGGAAGCGGCCCGCGCCTACTGGAATGGTCTGGATGATGTGCGCAAGGCGGCCTTCCGCTTCCACCATATCTCCACCGACGAGGTATATGGTGATCTGCCCCATCCGGATGAAGTTGCCACCGGTGAGACGCTGCCGCTCTTTACCGAAACAACCCCCTACGCCCCCAGCAGTCCCTATTCTGCCTCCAAGGCTTCCAGCGACCATCTGGTGCGTGCCTGGCGCCGTACTTACGGCTTGCCGACCATCGTCACCAACTGCTCCAACAACTACGGGCCATATCACTTCCCCGAGAAGCTGATCCCGCTGGTCATCCTCAATGCGCTGGATGGCAAACCGCTGCCGGTCTATGGCAAGGGTGACCAGATCCGTGACTGGCTCTACGTGGAAGATCACGCGCGCGCGCTCTACAAGGTCGTGACCACGGGCTTGGTGGGGGAGACCTACAACATCGGCGGTCATAACGAGAAGCAGAATCTGGAGGTGGTACACACCATCTGCGATCTGCTGGACGAGATGGTGCCAAAGGTGGGCTCTTATCGTGAGCAAATCACCTATGTGGCGGATCGCCCCGGCCACGATCGCCGCTATGCCATCGATGCGACCAAGATGAGTGCCGAGCTTGCTTGGCAACCGCAAGAAACGTTCGAGTCTGGCATTCGCAAAACTGTACAGTGGTATCTGGATAACCAGCAGTGGGTCAGCAACGTCAAGAGCGGTGCCTACCAGTCTTGGATTGAGCAGAATTACGGGGAGCGTACCTGATGCATATTCTGCTGTTTGGCAAAAACGGTCAGGTCGGTTGGGAGCTGCAACGCGCACTGGCGCCGCTGGGCCGCATCACTGCCGTTGATTTTGACTCCACCGATTATTGTGGCGATTTCAGCAACCCGGCAGGGGTGGCCGACACGGTACGTCTGGTCAAGCCGGATGTGATTGTTAACGCAGCGGCCCATACTGCAGTCGACAAAGCCGAAAGCGAGCGGGAGTTTGCCGAGCTGCTTAACGCAACCAGCGTGGCAGCAATTGCCAAAGAAGCGGAAGCATTGGGTGCCTGGTTGGTGCATTACTCTACCGACTATGTGTTCGATGGCAGTGGTGAGCGCCCCTGGGTGGAAACCGATGCGACCGCGCCGCTCAACGTCTACGGCGAGACCAAGCTGGCAGGGGAACAAGGCGCCGCGTTTTGCTCCCGTCACCTGATCTTCCGCACCAGCTGGGTCTACGCTGCCCGTGGCGCCAACTTTGCCAAGACAATGCTGCGCTTTGGCAAAGAGCGTAGCGAGATGTCAGTCATCAATGACCAGTTCGGTGCACCGACCGGGGCCGAGTTGCTGGCCGATTGCACTGCCCATGCTCTCCGCGTGGCGCAGCGCAAACCCGAGGTCGCCGGGCTGTACCATCTGATTGCCTCCGGTACCACCACCTGGTTTGACTACGCCCAGCTGGTGTTTGCCAAAGCCAGAGAGGCTGGTGTTGAACTGGCGGTGACACAGCTCAATGCAGTGCCGACCAGCGCCTTCCCGACTCCGGCCAAACGCCCCCATAACTCCCGCCTTGATACCGGCAAATTCCAGCGCACCTTTGATCTGGTGCTGCCGGAGTGGACCGTCGGTGTAGAGCGGATGTTGACCGAGATCCTCGGTAAGTAAATCACTGGCCAGGGATGTGTCGAACGCCTCTCTGACTGGCAGGGATAAAACAGAAAGGTGTGGTCGCAAGCCACCCTTTTCTTTTGCAATTTAAAAATAAGAAACAAGCATCATGACCAAACGTAAAGGCATTATTCTGGCCGGTGGCTCAGGCACCCGCCTCTATCCGGTGACCATGGCGGTGAGCAAGCAGCTGCTGCCCATCTATGACAAGCCGATGATCTACTACCCGCTCAGCACCCTGATGTTGGCCGGTATTCGCGATATTTTGATCATCAGCACGCCGCAAGATACCCCTCGTTTTGAGCAATTGCTGGGTGATGGCAGCCAGTGGGGTCTGAACTTGCAATACAAGGTCCAACCAAGCCCGGACGGTTTGGCCCAGGCTTTTATTCTGGGTGAAGAGTTTATCGGCTCAGACCCCTGTGCGCTGGTGCTAGGGGACAACATCTTCTACGGCCACGACCTGCAGAAACAGTTGGCGGCGGCAGCGGCCAAAGAGAGTGGCGCTACCGTCTTTGCCTATCATGTGCATGACCCCGAGCGTTATGGGGTGGTTGAATTTGATAAAGAGGGTACCGCTATCTCTCTGGAGGAGAAGCCACTGGAGCCCAAGAGCAACTATGCGGTGACCGGCCTCTATTTCTACGACAACAGCGTGGTAGAGATCGCCAAGAGCCTGAAGCCGTCGCCCCGTGGTGAGCTGGAGATCACCGATGTGAACCGTATCTACTTGGAGCAAGGCAATCTGTCGGTGGCGATGATGGGGCGTGGCTATGCTTGGCTGGATACCGGTACCCATGAAAGCCTGATAGAAGCGAGCAACTTTATCCAGACCATCGAGACGCGCCAGGGTTTGAAAGTGGCATGTCCGGAAGAGATTGCCTATCGCCAGAAGTTTATCAATGCTGACCAGTTCCGTGAACTTGCAGCACCATTGGCGAAGAATGCCTATGGCCAATATTTACTAAGAATGGTTGCCAAAGCCTGATGTGATATGGGGGGCGGTAATATGCTCCCCCATAAAGATTGAATTTAATGTGGATAGACAGATGAATGTAATCAAGACAGCAATTCCTGACGTCCTTATTTTTGAGCCAAAAGTCTTTGATGATGAGCGTGGCTTTTTCTTTGAGAGTTTCAACCACAAGTTGTTTGAAGAGGCGGTAGGATATCCGGTGACGTTTGTGCAGGATAATCACTCCAAATCGTCGAAAGGGGTACTGCGTGGCTTGCACTATCAATTGCCTCCCCATGCCCAGGGCAAGCTGGTGCGCTGTGTGGCAGGTGAAGTGTTTGATGTTGCGGTAGATATCCGCAAAAGCTCACCGACCTTCGGGCAATGGGTTGGGGTTCACTTGTCAGGTGAAAATAAGCGACAGTTATGGATCCCGGAAGGGTTTGCTCATGGCTTTGTGACCTTGAGTGAGACCGCTGAGTTTTTATATAAAACAACTAATTATTATCATCCACAAAGTGACCGTAGCATATTGTGGAGTGACGAAAAATTAAGTATTCATTGGCCATCAAAAAAGACGGTCTTATCAAAAAAAGATGAGCTGGCTGCTTTTTTCTCAGATGTAGAATATTTTCTTTGACTTTTTTGTTATATGGCTGACAGACTAATTATAATGTTCTATATACTCGCAAGGTATTTTAACAGAGTGTTTTATAGTGTGTTGTTATTTTCCCAAGGGTGTTTATGAATCGAGATAGCACTATATCCCCAATTCGTATGTTGTCTTTTTATACCAATCGACATTTAATTATTACTCTAGTTCGTCGAGAAGTCGCTGCTAGATACCGTGGTTCACTGTTTGGAAATTTATGGGCTCTGTTTACTCCACTTTTTATGTTGGCTGTTTATACTTTCATTTTTAGTGTGGTGTTTAAGGCTCGCTGGAGTGGAGGTGGTGATTCTCGCAGTGAATTTGCTTTGGTATTATTTGCTGGTTTAATGGTATTCAATCTATTTTCAGAGTGTTTTAATCGAGCGCCGCGTTTGATTCTTGAGAATGTCAACTATGTCAAAAAAGTTGTATTCCCACTTGATATTCTGCCTTGGGTTGCGTTGGGTAGTGCCATGATAAATTTAGTGATCAGTTTTATGGTGTGGATCGCTTTTTATGTTATTGCCTTTGGCATTCCGCCTGTTACAGCATTGCTCTTCCCTGTTGTAATTTTACCACTCGCCTTGTTAGTCATGGGCGTTTCGTGGGCGCTTGCTGCGATGGGGGTCTACTTACGCGACCTGTCACAACTGGTCGGTGTTATCAGTACAATATTAATGTTCCTCTCACCGATATTTTATCCTGTCGAAGCGTTGCCGGAAGAGTACCGTTATTGGCTTAACGTCAATCCTCTTACTCCTGTAATTGCGCAGGTGCGTGATGTTCTTTATTGGGGAAAATTGCCTTCTTGGGAGTTATACAGCACAACATTGATTATCGGAATGGCAATCATGTATGCAGGATTTGCCTTGTTTCAGAAAACGCGTAAGGGGTTTGCCGATGTGCTCTGACAAAGTCGCGATTGAAGTGCGTGGTTTGAGCAAGTGTTATCAGGTTTATGAGCAACCGGTCGATCGACTCAAGCAGTTTGTCATTCCTCGCTTATCTCGCTTGTTTAGTTGTGCAGCCAGACAATATTTTCGCGAGTTTTGGGCGCTTCGAGAAATTGATTTTACGATAAAAAAGGGTGAGACCGTTGGGATTATCGGCCATAACGGGGCTGGTAAATCCACGCTGCTCCAGCTGATTTGTGGCACCCTCAATCCTTCTCATGGTGACGTAAAGGTCAATGGCCGTATTGCAGCATTGCTTGAGCTAGGCGCTGGATTTAATCCTGAGTTTAGTGGTCGTGATAATGTTTATCTCAATGCAAGTGTCTTGGGATTGAGCAAAGAGAACATTGACGCAAAATTTGATGAGATTGCTCGTTTTGCCGACATTGGCGATTTTATGGAGCAACCTGTCAAGACCTATTCCAGTGGCATGTACGTTCGTCTTGCATTTGCGGTACAGGCGTGTATCGACCCTGAAATTTTGATCGTCGATGAGGCGCTGGCAGTTGGCGATATAGGTTTTCAATACAAGTGTTTCAAGCGTATGGAGGCCCTGAAAGCGAAGGGGGTAACCATTTTGATGGTGACCCACTCAACAGGTAGTATCCTGGAGTATGCCGATCGGTGTCTGGTTATGGAAAGGGGGCGCCTTATTGGTGATACCACTGATGTGTTAGCTGCAGTGATGGCGTATGAGAAAGGGATGATATTGTCGGAAGAGCAAGCGGAGGTATCTGCATTGCTAGAGAGTGAGAATGATGGAGAATGTCCATCGCAATCTCTTCTACTTGAGAGGCAAAAAAATGAAGCCAATATAGCGTTAGGTGAGAAACGATTTGGCTCTGCCCGCGCTATTATAGCTAGCGTGACAATTTTGAAAGGTGACGGTACATCTTTTCATGAAGAACCTCTTGTTAAATCAGGGGAGACCTTGATGCTGCGCTTTGAGCTCTTGGCGAGTGAGATTATTGAAGAGGCAGTACTCGGACTGTCATTGAGTCGTGTTCAAGGTAGTGATATATGGGGTGATAACAATATCGCCGCCGGTCATCCTCTCACTTTGAAACCCGGACGCCAAATAGTGACTTATCAAGTGGCTTTACCAATCAATAGTGGCGATTATTTATTGCACTGTGGCTTGGCTTCCTTCAAGGGAGGAATGCGTGAAGAACTTGATCAGCGCCGACCAATGCGTGCGATCAAGTTTTGGTCTCCCAGAGAGTTGGGCGGCGTTGTGCACGCTCCAATTACTGTTCTAGCCTGAACCCATCGGGATTATAAATGCTTGCTGCCTTTTTACCTCCTTACCCTTTTAGAGCTGTCCCTGCACCTTATTTGTGGTGTTATTATCGCTTACTGGGTGAATGGGCAACGGAATCTTGTATGTTCATTACAGGGCGTGACTATGTACGCCCTATTGAGCAATGGGAAGATCGTTGGGAGTGCACCGATGATGCTGCAACTAGGCTCGATTATTTATTACCAAAAAATACACAGCCTTCACAGCATCATTATGCTTGGCTAGATGAAGGATACTTTGACGACTGGTTACGTATTCATAACCATAACCCTTTAGCTGTTTTTCGTCATTTTTTATGTGAACGTGATGATGCCTATGAAGAAGAACTTCATACGATATTATGCTCAGCGCCAAATAAAATAGAGGCGGTGATTACATTTTTAAATGTCCCATCACTTTCCGCTGTGTGTCAACGACTTGGCATTCCTGTAATTCATCAAGAGTTAGGGCCTCTGCGTGGCCATATATACAGAGACACGGCATACGTTGATTTTCAGGGAGTTAATGGTAATTCTGAAGCTGAGTATCGTGAACGTGAATTTAGAGGTTGGTCTCTAAATGGACTAAAGTTAGCTGATCTTCTTATGTTTTTTTTGAAAGATCCTAGTTTTATTCATAGTTTGCCAGGAAAAACGTCAGAGATTGGAATAGTACTTCAGGTTGAGGATGATTCTAATTTAGTTGCATTTGGTAATGGAATGGATAACCAGTCCATTATACTGGCGGCTCGTAGCCAAGTGGCTACATCAAATTTGTTGATTCGTCCTCATCCTGGTAGTTTGTTCACTTTACGTGAAGGTAGTATGCCGATAGATAAATCGGCAACCAGTCTAGAGTTTGTTTCTCGCTGTAAAAAGTTAATGACCATAAATTCTAGTGTTGCACTCGAGGCTCTATTCCTTGGGGTTCCGGTGACTATCTTTGGTGACAGTTCATTATGTCATTTAGCAACAGAGTCAGCTCATTCTGCATCTTTAATCAGACGCTTAGCATTTTATCTTTTTGCTTATTTAGTTCCCCACTCATGTCAATTAGCCCCCAATTATCTGCGTTTTCGTTTGGGTGAGCCTGATGAGAAAGCGATCATTGAATATCATTTGGATTGTTATATGCGAGATGATGATATGACTTTACCAACAGAGAGCGACTCCGAAGATCTTCAAACTAAGCTGCTTGCTCAGGTATGGGCAAGTAACCAATTCCGAACAGAGCATAACAAAAGACTGCAAGCCCTCACTGATCATGTAAGCATGCTTTCACAAGAACTTAGTGACGTAAATAGACGGCTGGTTGAAGAACGTGAGGCACATGGGCACGTTCTTCAGGTCGTTGAGCAGATAACAGAGCAATTAAATAATCTTACAAAGCAACATTCAGACACTCTTGATGAGTTACGTTTACGTGAAAAAGAAGTCGAAGAGTGTAATGAGATTATAAACAAGATATGTAGTAATGGAATTTTAAGGTTTTATATTGACCGTTTTATTTTAAAATTATGAGTGAGTTTATGTTAATAAGAAATCTTGATGTTATTATACCGGTATATCGTGGTCTGGATGAAACTAAAGAGTGTATATACTCATTGCTTTCAAACATGCCACAGTGGGCTCAGCTTATAGTTATTAACGATAGCTCACCAGAGCCAGAGTTGACGAATTGGCTCAGACAAGAGGCTGGGCAATTGGGCTTCGAGTTATATGAAAATGAATCTAATAAAGGCTTTGTCGGTACAGTAAACTTTGGCATGAGCCTGAATAAAGACAGGGATGTACTGCTACTTAATAGCGATGTAGAAGTTTCTAATTTGGACTGGCTTAATAGGATGCGAAAAGCTGCATATAGCCATGAACGGGTTGCTAGTTTAACTCCATTTTCTAATAATGCTACAATCTGTAGCTTTCCTCATTTTTGTCAGGATAATGAGCTATATTGTGGTCTGGATGTGAATGCATTAGATCACCTTTTCTCTACGCTACCTCTTGAAAACGAGTTAGTTGAAGTGCCTACAGGTGTTGGGTTTTGCATGTATATTCGTCGTGACTGTCTTGAAGCTATTGGTTATTTTGACGAAGATACATTTGGAAAAGGCTATGGAGAGGAAAATGACTGGTGTCAAAGGGCAATAAAAAATGGTTGGATTAATTATCATCAGTTAAATGTTTTTGCATATCATAAAGGTGGTGTTAGTTTTCAAGCTGAAGGTGATCCGCGAAAAGAAAAAGCACTTGAATTACTCACTGCGTTGCACCCTAACTATATTACTGATGTCCACAAATTTATAGCGAATGATCCTGCTAAAAAAGCTAGGGTTTTGGCAAAGATAGAGGCAATATCTAACCTCTGTGTCCCCAAAATAGTACTTGTTACGCATAGACTTGGTGGTGGTGTAAGCCAGCATATTGACGAGCTATGTGATTTTTTCAAAAAAAGAGCTTGGTTTATAAAACTAGAACCTGAAAAAGATGGTGAGAGCATAGCCATCACTCTCGATTTACTCGGTAAAGAAAAAACAGATAAATTAATATTTAATGTGGCCACTCAAAGTGATGAGTTAGTGAGTGTGTTGTCTGCACTAGGCATCAATCATTTTCATTTCCATCATACAATGGGCATTCACCCATTCATTTGGTCTATACCGAAAAAACTTGGTGTAGAGTACGATATTACCATTCATGATTACTATATGATTAATGGCAATCCAACTCTAACTGACGGCAGAGGTATATTTGTAGGCGAAAATTTATCAACTAGAGATAGTCTTTGTGCCGAACACTACCCTATCCCAGTAACAGCAGAAATATGGAGAGAGGGGGTTAAACCATTACTAAGTGGTGCTAAGCGAGTTATCTTTCCTTCAAGTGACTGTGCCAATAGATTTACCGCAACATTCGACTATATAAAAGATAAAACTATCATCAGTTATCACCCTGATGCATTAAGTATCAGAGAACATATCATGGCAACCCCTGTTACTTTAGGTATTCCTGACAACAGAGCTTTGCGCGTATTGGTCCTTGGTGCACTCAGCAGAGAAAAGGGAGCAAATCTACTGGAAAGAGTGGCTAAGGAATGTCCTGAGATAGAGTTCCATCTGCTTGGCTACGCGTATCGACCTTTGGATGCAGTGATCTGCCATGGTGCATATAACCAAGATAACCTAGATATATTGATTGAGCATATCAGCCCGGATATTGTCTGGTTCCCTGCGCTTTGGCCTGAGACTTATAGCTATACACTATCTATTGCATTGAGACATAATATGCCAGTGATATGCCCAAATATTGGAGCGTTTCCTGAAAGAATTGTTGGTAGAAAATTTAGTTTTTTAGTGCCATGGAATTATAAAGTAAATGAGTTTGTTGCATATTTTATCGCGTTATCGACTAAACAGATGGATTCGATATCTATTATATCTGAAAACATAATTAAAAATATGTCTGTAAATAGTGAATTTTCTAATTCCTATGATTTCTATACTTCAGAATATGTTGAATCAATTAATGTTAGCATGATGCCAAAAACAGAAATTAACGATTTAGATTTTGTTTTAGAGGCGATATTAAAGCCGCAATACACATCTGTTAAAACTATAAAAGAAGAGGTTTTAATTAAAATTTGGGCGCTGCGAAATAGCTGGGTTGGACGCCGGTTGGCAAATATGGTACCTTTTCATATTCAGCGAAAAATAAAACGATATCTATCACATAAACCGCTACATGATATCTTGTAAGAGAGTTGACATGCAATTATGTGCACTTAAAGTATTTTTTATTCAGTTATACAATAGCAAACTAGTACTTTTTTTCAATGTAGGAATGGTGCAACTTATAATTGATACTGTCATCATGTTCTTTCTTGCCAAGTTAGGTTTTTTTATAGGCTATGCTAATATCATCTCCAGAGCAATTGCTGCCATCGCAGGATGTTATCTGAATCATTCAATAACATTCAAAGACAATAATAAATCAACACTTGCATTTACTTATGTCAAATTTGTTCCATTTTGGTTGATGATGACATTTATTAGTTCAAACTTAATAACATATTTGTCTGAAGTATTTTGTTCTTATATTGAAATGAGTGTTCTTTTTTTGATTTTGATTAAGTTACTGACTGAAGGGTTTCTTTTTGTAATTAGTTATTTTTTATCCCAAAAAGTTGTTTTCCGGAGATGAAATGAACAATAAAATTGCTGTGGTAATTCCATGCTATAAAGTTAAAGAACATATATTAGGTGTGATTTCTTCGATTGGTGAAGAAGTTAATTCCATTTATGTTGTTGATGATAAGTGCCCGCAAAATACTGGTAATTTTGTCCTTGATAACAATATTGATCCGCGCGTCAACGTCATATTTCATGATGAGAATCTTGGAGTTGGTGGCGCTGTGTTGACTGGATACATAGCTGCAAAAAATGATGGTAATTATTGCGCGGTGAAGGTGGATGGTGATGGGCAAATGGATCCAGTCCTTATCCCAGCCTTCGTCGCTCCAATTCTTGATGGGACAGCAGATTATACCAAAGGTAATAGGTTTTTTAATCCTGAAGATGTTAAGGCAATGCCGTTAATCAGGACCATAGGGAATATATCGTTATCATTTATGCAAAAGATTTCCTCTGGTTATTGGGATCTATTTGATCCTACCAATGGCTACACGGCCATAAATTTACACCTATTGGATCTACTGCCCTTAGATAAAATTGCCAAAAGATACTTCTTTGAATCAGACATTTTGTTTAGATTAGGAACAATAAATGCTGTCGTTACTGATATTCCGATGAAAGCAATATATGGCGATGAGGTTTCAAATTTAAAAATTTCAGATATAGTATTGAAGTTTGCTTATTCTCATTTAAAAAACACATGTAAGAGAATACTTTACAAATATTATTTGCGTGACTTTTCTGTGGCGTCTATAGAGTTACCTATCGGTTTGATTCTTTTTATGTATGGCCTAGTGTTTGGCATTATTAACTGGAGTGATTCTATACATAGTGCACAAACAGCTAGCAGTGGCACAGTAATGCTGGCAGCTCTTCCAATAATAATTGGTATTCAATTATTATTGTCATTTTTAGCATATGATATAATGACACGGCCAAAAAAACCTGTAGCTAAAAGTATGGTGCACTATGCTAAGAGATAAAAATACGATTATATCGCGTCGTTCCTATATAAATGAATTGCTATTCATTATCGGTATCACGCTTATATTATTATATTCGACCAAAGTTCGAGTGTTTGGAAACCCAGATGAGGGGGCTCATTACTTACGAGCATATGAAGTTGCACATGGCCATCTTTTTAATACGAAAGACAATATTGGTACGCCGATAAACTGTACAGATTATATAACAATCGCAAAAAAATATGCTCCTATTGCTTACTATCAGGACCTTGCTGAAAAAGGAGGGGAGGCATGCCATGTTAATTCTATAAACTCTGCGGGCACATATCCTCCAACAGCATATTTATTTTTAGCAACTGCAATTGTGGTTGGAGATACATATGGACTGACAATCGAAGAAAATGTTATTTTTGCTAGATTTTTTAATGGTTTTTTTTGCATTCTATTAATATACGTATCCATCTGCTATGTATCTCTTGCAAAATACTCGATGTATGGCATTTTGTTTAGCCCTATGCTTATGCTCATACTATCTGCAATCTCCGCTGATGGCGTGACGATAGCACTGAGTTTTGCTTTTTTTGCGCTGTTGACCCAAGCAATTAATTCAGATAAAACGAATAATAATATATTTTATTTATTGTTGTTGGTATCTGCCTTGATTGGCTCAACCAAGATCATTTATTGTTTATTATGCTTCTCATATATGGTTGTTTTTATAAATAAATTTGGTCTCAGGATAAATAAAAATAATTATAAAGAGTTTTTAAAATCAACCATTCCTGGTTTGACTGCTGCAGGTGTGTCTATACTTAGTCTGATCTTTACAGACAGGAGCATGGTTTATCTTGGAAATGGTGCTCAGCCGCTAGCTCAAGTAGATTTTATACTGCATAACCCCATTGCATTCATGAAAATTATTTTCGGCACAATAACAAATACTAATATCCTGTATCAAATATTTACGCCAATACATCTAGTTCAATCTCAAAGTTATATTTTGGTCACAATTTTTATTGTGATGTTAATATCATGGGGGGGGCTGCTTTTTATTGAAGCTTTAATTTTAAAGCCTCTATCGAAGGTGTTTATTTTAATTATATTAATTGTGTCTATTATCATAACCATACTGCCACTCTATATGACGTATACCCCTCCAGGATACAGTTCAGTGTTGGGGGTGCAGGGGCGGTATTTTATACCGACATTGCTGATATTTACATTCTTAGTGCCACTATTCCCTGTTCTTAAGTATAATTCATTTTTGAAAATGAGAAAGTTCTTAATACTGATTATCTTAATGACAAATTTTTTGGTTATTTATCAGGCATGATATAGCTAAGCCATAGTTTATTTTATTGTGAATTTATTTTAAACGGTTTTGATGGAAATTGTATGACTATTAATGATTGTTTTACAAAAAATAATAACTTTACTCTTTTAAGGTTATTAGCTGCATTCAGTGTCCTTTATGGACACTCGTATGCGTTATCAATAGGTATAAACGGTTTAGAAGATCCAATTAGTTCCATATTGATTACCTATTGGGGTGAGAGCTTACCTAGTCTCGCTGTTGATCTATTTTTTGTGACCAGTGGTTTCTTAGTTACCGCCAGCTATTGTCAGAGAAATAATCTACAAGTATTTGTTGAGTCAAGATTACTTAGGATTTTTCCGGCTTTGATAATTGCAGTTATCTTATGTGTTTTTGTTGTTGGACCAATATCAACAACAACTTCACTATCAGATTATTTTTCATCCCCATCAACATGGGCATATTTGAAACATAATATTATATTGCTAGATGGGATACAGTTTGATTTGCCATCAGTGTTTATGTCTAATCCATATCCAATGTCTGTAAATGGTTCACTCTGGACTTTACCGATAGAGTTATGGATGTATTTATTGGTTGCTTTGTTAGGCTTTTCAAATGTATTGATGAGTAGAGCCACATATAATTTAGTTCTGCTATTATTTCCTGTATTACTATATGTTCAGGGGAATGAAGGGTTTTTCATATTTAATAATCCAAGAACGGTCCAACTTGGCTTGTTATTTTTTTTGGGAGGATTCTTTTATATTAACCGAGAAGTAATTCAATTAAATTTTCCAGTATTGGCTGGTTTGGCTGTGATAACCTACCTCGTAAGAGGCTCTAACTCTTTATTGATATTTAAGTGTATAATTTTTTCATACTCGGTATTAGTTCTCGGGTTGCATCCAAAGCTTCGACTGCCAGCTATAGATAAGTATGGTGATATTTCTTACGGCTTATATATTTATGCTTTTCCAGTGCAGCAGCTGTTGGCTTTCTTTGTGGAAAATATAACGCCAATAAATATGTTTTTCTTCTCATCATTAATCACACTATTGCTAGCTTTCACCTCTTGGCGATTAATAGAAAAACCTGCGCTCTCTTTAAAAGGTAAATTATCAGCAAACTTTTTACAAAAAAACATATTCATGGTTAAAACTTAAGCTCACCAAATGTTAAGTGATGGTAAAAATAACCACTGGCTCGACGTTTGTCGAGCCAGTGCTATGGAAGGTGCGAATAAGCGGGGAAATTCTTCTCGGCTGACGCAGTCATTTCATTTCTTCATGTTTGAGCCGATTTTTTCTCCCGTAAATGCCTTGAATCAGCCTATTTAGACCGTTTCTTCGCCATTTAAGGCGTTATTCCCAGTTTTTAGTGAGATCTCTCCCACTGACGTATCATTTGGTCCGCCCGAAACAGGTTGGCCAGCGTGAATAACATCGCCAGTTGGTTATCGTTTTTCAGCAACCCCTTGTATCTGGCTTTCACGAAGCCGAACTGTCGCTTGATGATGCGAAATGGGTGCTCCACCTTGGCCCGGATGCTGGCTTTCATGTATTCGATGTTGATGGCCGTTTTGTTCTTGCGTGGATGCTGTTTCAAGGTTCTTACCTTGCCGGGGCGCTCGGCGATCAGCCAGTCCACATCCACCTCGGCCAGCTCCTCGCGCTGTGGCGCCCCTTGGTAGCCGGCATCGGCTGAGACAAATTGCTCCTCTCCATGCAGCAGATTACCCAGCTGATTGAGGTCATGCTCGTTGGCCGCGGTGGTGACTAGGCTGTGGGTCAGGCCACTCTTGGCATCGACACCAATGTGGGCCTTCATGCCAAAGTGCCACTGATTGCCTTTCTTGGTCTGATGCATCTGCGGATCGCGTTGCTGCTCTTTGTTCTTGGTCGAGCTGGGTGCCTCAATGATGGTGGCATCGACCAAGGTGCCTTGAGTCATCATGATGCCTGCTTCGGCCAGCCAGCGATTGATGGTCTTGAACAATTGGCGGGCCAGTTGATGCTGCTCCAGCAGGTGGCGGAAATTCATGATGGTGGTGCGGTCCGGCAAGGCGCTATCCAGGGATAACCGGGCAAACAGACGCATGGAGGCGATTTCGTACAGAGCATCTTCCATCGCGCCATCGCTCAGGTTGTACCAATGCTGCATGCAGTGAATGCGCAGCATGGTTTCCAGCGGATAAGGTCGCCGGCCATTACCAGCCTTGGGATAAAACGGCTCGATGACTTCCACCATGTTTTGCCATGGCAGAATCTGCTCCATGCGGGACAAGAAAATCTCTTTTCTGGTCTGACGGCGCTTACTGCTGAATTCACTGTCGGCGAAGGTGAGCTGATGACTCATGATGAACCCT